>JBJMQK010000508.1:0-4297 GCA_045802735.1 Anaeromyxobacteraceae bacterium
CGCGGGAGCGGGCATGACGTGGCGCCTCCTGCGGCTCGCGCTGGCGCTCGGGTGCGGCCTCGGGTTCGCGCCTGTCGACTCCGGCCGCTCCGCGGCCTACGCTCAGGGCGAACGGAATTCCTCGCCCTCGACCTCGACCCCGATCCCGTCGCGGACCGTGACGCTCGACGAGGCCCTCGCGACCGCCCGCGCGCGCCAGCCGCAGCTCCGGCAGGCGCACGCCACCTCCGAGGCCGCCGCCGCTCGCGCCGACGAGGCGCGGTCGCCGCTCCTGCCGCAGGTCTCCGCGATCGCGCAGTACGAGCGCTCGAGCGGCAACGTCGTCCCGCGCACGGGCACCGCGGCGAGCGCGACGAGCCTCGGGTCCCGGAACTTCTACCAGGCCTGCGTCACCGCCTCGCAGCTCGTCTTCGACTTCGGCCAGACGACCGGCCGCTGGGACGCGGCGAAGGCGAGCGCGACGGCGCAGCGCGACAACGAGCGCACGACCGCGTTGCAGGCGACGCTCGCGGTGCGCACCGCCTACTTCACGGCGCGCGCGGACCAGGACCTCGTCGGCGTCGCGCGCGACAACCTCGCGAACCAGGAGCTTCACCTGCGCCAGACGGAGGCGTTCGTGCGCCTCGGCACGCGCCCGGAGATCGACCTCGCGCTCGCGCGCACCGCGCGCGCGAACGCGCAGGTCCAGCTCATCAACGCCGAGAACGCCTACGCGACCGCGAAGGCGCAGCTCAACCAGGCGATGGGCGTCGAGGAGTCCACCGAGTACGCCGTCGGCACGGAGACGATCCCGCCGGTGGCGGGCGAGGACCAGGGCATCGACGCGCTCGTCGAGGAGGCGGTGCGCGCCCGCCCCGACATCGCCGCCCTCCACGAGCAGGCGCGCGCACAGGAGCTCACGGCGCGCTCGGTCGAGGGCGGCTACGGACCGGCGCTGGGGGTCTCCGCGGGCGTGAACGAGGCCGGCACCGCGCTCGACGCGACCGTCGGCAACTGGAACCTGACCGCCACCCTCACCTGGAACCTCTTCCAGGGTGGGCTCACGCGCGCGCAGTCGCGCGAGGCGCGCGCGAACCTCGACGCCGCGCGGGCGCAGATCGACGTGCTGCGGCAGCAGGTGCGGGTGGACGTCGAGCAGGCGCGCCTCGCGGTGCGCGCCGGGAAGGCGGCGCTGGCCGCGGCCGGCGAGGCGCTCGTGAACGCCCGCGAGCAGCTCCGGCTCGCCGAGGGCCGCTACCAGGCGGGCGCCGGGAGCGCCATCGAGCTCGCCGACGCCCAGGTGGCGCTCACCACGGCCGCCGCCCAGCGCGTGCAGGCCGACTACAACCTCGCAGCGTCGCGGGCGCAGCTCCTGCGGGCGCTCGGCAGGGAGGACGCGTGACGAGCTCGGGTTCGGGAGGCGGGGCGGTGCGCCGCAGGTGGTGGATCGCCGCGCTGGGCGCGCTCGTCATCGCGGGCGTGCTGTGGGGCGTGCGCGCGCGCTCGAGCAAGGGGTCGGGGGCGAACGCGACCGCCCAGGGCGGCGCGTCGCCGCGGGCGGCGGGCGCGCCCGGTGCGCCCGCGGGCGGCGGCGGCAACGCCCAGGGCGGGCCCGGCGGGCCGCCGCGAGCGATCCCGGTCGCGGCGGCGCAGGTCGCGCGGCGCGACGTGCCGATCTACCTCGAGGGCCTCGGCAACGTCGTGGCCGGCCGCACCGTGACGGTGCGCGCGCAGGTGGACGGCCGCCTCGACAAGGTGCTGTTCGACGAGGGCCAGCTCGTGCGGCGCGGCCAGCTCATCGCGCAGATCGACCCGCGCCCGTTCGAGATCCAGCTCCACCAGGCGCAGGGCGCGCTGGCGCGCGACGAGGCGCAGCTCGCCAACGCGAACAAGAACCTCGAGCGCTTCCGCGCCCTCCGCAAGGAGAACCTCATCGCCCAGCAGCAGGTGGACGATCAGCTCGCCACCGCGAGCCAGCTCGAGGGATCGGTCCGCATCGATCGCGCCGCGATCGAGACGGCGCGGCTCAACCTCGACTACGCCCGCATCACCTCCCCGATCGACGGCGTCACCGGCCTGCGGCTCGTCGACCAGGGGAACCTCGTCCGCGCCTCCGATCAGAACGGCCTCGTCGTCGTGACGCAGCTCGACCCGATCGGCGTGATCTTCACGCTCCCGCAGGACGACCTGCGCGCGATCTCCACCCAGATGGCGCGCGGCAGGCTGGCGGTGGACCTCTTCGCGCGCGACGGCACGACGCCGCTCGGCTCGGGCGAGCTCACCGTCATCGACAACCAGATCAACCAGAACACCTCGACGCTCCGCCTCAAGGCGATGGTGCCGAACCCGAAGCGCCTCCTCTGGCCGAACCAGTTCGTGAACGCGCGGCTCCGGCTCACCACCCGCCAGGGCGCGCTCGTGATGCCGGTCACCGCCGTCCAGCGCGGGCCGAGCGGCACGTTCGTGTACGTCGTCGGCGACGACCTCACCGCGAGCCAGCGGCCGATCGAGCTCGACGCCACGCCGGGCGACCTCGCGATCGTGGCGAACGGCCTCAAGGAGGGCGAGCGCGTCGTGACCGATGGTCAGAACCAGCTCCGCCCCGGCAGCAAGGTCGTGGTCCGCGAGCCGGCGCGTCCGGCCGGCGCGCCGCGCGTCGCCGGCGACGGGGCCGACGCCGCGCGGCAGGGAGGGCAGGCGCGGCAGGGCGGCACGCGATGAGCGTCTCCGAGCCCTTCATCCGGCGGCCCGTCGCCACCGCGCTGCTCACCTTCGGGCTCCTGCTCGCCGGCCTCATCGGCTACCGCCAGCTGCCGGTCTCGGCGCTGCCGCAGGTGGACTACCCGACGATCGTCGTGTCGACCGGACTCCCCGGCGCGAGCGCGGAGACGATGGCGTCCGCCGTCACGACGCCGCTCGAGCGGCAGTTCGGGCAGATGCCGGCCCTCGCGCAGATGACCTCGGTCTCGAGCTTCGGCAGCTCGCAGATCACGCTGCAGTTCGAGCTGGAGCGCAACATCGACTCGGCCGAGCAGGACGTGCAGGCCGCGATCAACGCCGCGTCGAACCTCTTGCCGCGCGGCCTCCCCTCCCCGCCCACCTACTCGAAGAGCAACCCCGCCGACACGCCGATCCTCACGCTCGCCGTCAGCTCGGACACGCTGCCGCTCGATCAGGTCGACGACCAGGCGGACTCGATCCTCGCCCAGAAGATCTCGCAGGTCGCGGGCGTCGGCCTCGTGACCATCAACGGCGGCCAGAAGCCGGCGGTCCGCATCCAGGTGGACCCGGCCGCGCTCGCCGGGAGCGGGCTCTCGCTCGAGGACGTGCGCCAGGTGCTGGTGCAGGCGAACGTCAACCAGGCGAAGGGCAACCTCGACGGCCCGCGCCAGGACTTCGCGCTCGCCACGAACGACCAGCTCTTCAAGGCGGCGAGCTTCAAGCCGCTCGTCCTCGCCTACCGCAACGGCGCACCCATCCGGCTGCAGGACGTGGCGGACGCGGTGGACGGCGTCGAGAACACCCAGCTCGCCGGCTGGGCCGGGACGAAGCGCGCCATCATCCTCAACGTGCAGCGCCAGCCCGGCGCGAACGTCATCCAGGTGGCGGAGCGCGTGAAGGCGCTGCTGCCGCGGCTCGCGACGGCGCTGCCCGAGGGCCTCGAGGTGCAGACGCTCTCCGACCGCACCGAGACGGTGCGCGCGTCGGTGGACGACGTGCAGTTCACGCTCGTGCTGTCGGTGCTGCTCGTCGTCGCGGTGATCTACGTCTTCCTGCGCTCGCTCCGCGCCACGATCATCCCCGGCATCGCCGTGCCGCTCTCGCTCGTCGGCACGTTCGGCGTCATGTACCTCTGCGGCTACAGCCTCAACAACCTCTCGCTCATGGCGCTCACCATCTCCACCGGGTTCGTGGTGGACGACGCCATCGTGATGATCGAGAACATCTCGCGCTACATCGAGGCCGGCGATCCGCCGTTCGAGGCCGCGCTCAAGGGCGCGAAGCAGATCGGCTTCACCATCGTGTCGCTCACGGTGTCCCTCGTGGCGGTGCTCATCCCGCTCCTGTTCATGGGCGGCCTCATCGGACGCCTGTTCCGCGAGTTCGCGGTGACGCTCAGCATCGCGATCGGCGTGTCGGCCGTGCTGTCGCTCACGCTCACCGCCATGATGTGCGCCTGGCTCCTGCGCCCGCACGAGCCGCCGAGCCGGCTCGGGCGCGTGTTCGAGCGCGGCTTCGATCGCACCGCGGCCTTTTACGACCGCACCCTGCACTGGGTGCTCGCCCACCAGCCGCTCACGCTCGCGGTGACGGTGGC
>JBJMQK010000535.1:0-3020 GCA_045802735.1 Anaeromyxobacteraceae bacterium
GTCCGCGCGCCCCCGCAGCGGCCGGAACGCGAGCCGCTCGAGCACGAGCCCGAGGAGCCCCGCCACGATCATCGCCAGGGGCCGCGCGATGAGGATGTCGAGGTGGGCGGTGGAGACGAGGGTGAGCGCCACGAACGCCGCGAGCATGAAGACCGCGGCGTGGGCGAGGTTCAGGATGTCGAGGACGCCGAAGACGAGCGTGTAGCCGAGCGCGAAGAGCGCGTAGATGCTGCCGAGGAAGATCCCGTTGATCGCTTGCTGGATCATCTCTCGGCCCCGGGGCGCCGCTCCGCCGGGACGCTACCCGACGATCTCGAACTTGCCGCCCTTCACCACCTGCAGCGCCGGCTCGTGCTGCGCGTCGCGGTTCGGCTTGAACGAGAAGCGGCCGAGTGGCGTCTCGAGGTCCTTCACCTTCGCGAGCCCCGCCTTGATGTCGTCGCGCCCGGTCCTGTTGCCCGCCTGGCGGATCGCCTCCGCGAGGACGAGCACGCCGGTGTACGCCTGCGCCGAGAACTGGTCGGGCGCCGCGCCGCGGTCCTTCATCGCCTGGATGAACGCCAGGTTCACCGGGTCCTGGCTCGCGGCGTTCCACGACGTCCCGACGAGCACGCCCTCCGCCGCCGGACCGGCGTTCTTGATGAAGGCGGGGCTGTTGAAGCCGTTTCCGCCCATGATGGGCCCCGTCCACCCGAGCTGGCGCGCCTGCGCCACGATCGCCGCCGCGTTGTCGGCGAGCGCGGAGACGAGGATGATGTCCGGCTTCAGGTTCTTGAGCGCGGTGAGCTGCGCGTTGAAGTCGCGGTCGGGCTTCGCGAAGGTCTGCGTGCCGAGGACCTTCACGGCCTGCTCGTCGAGGGCGGACTTCATGACGTCGTAGCCGGCCTTCGTGAACACGTCATCGTTCCCGAAGAGCACGGCGGCCGTCTTGAACCCGAGCCTCTCGCGCGCGCGCTTCAGCGCGCCGGGGATGACCTGCTGCTCGGTGAGCGACACCCGCCAGATGCAGTCGCCGATGTCGGTGATGCCCTTCGGCGAGGTGTTCGAGACCGCGACCACCGGGACCTTCGCCGCCTGCGCGAGCGGGTCGGCGGCCGTCGCGGTCGTGGAGAGCGTCGGGCCGAGGATGGCGCTCACCTTCTCGCGGTTGATGAAGCGCTGGAAGACGTTGATGCCCTGCTCCTTCGTGGAGGCGTCGTCCTCGACCACGGCGGCGAGCTTCACGCCGGGGATGGGGCGTCGCGCGTTCACCTCCTCGACGGCGAGCTGGATCGCGTTCTTCTGCGTCGCGCCGTAGACGGCGCCCGCGCCCGTCAAGGAGAGCGCGGCGCCGAGCTTGACGGTGGCCTGTGCCTCGGCGCGTACGGGGGAGGCGAGGAGCGCGACGACCGCTCCCAGCACCGCGGCGGATCGAGAGGTGCGCATGGTCGTTCCTCCGAAGCTCTGGCGAGGCACTTACACCCCCGCTCCGCGCATCCGCAACAAAACAACCGGAGCGGCGCGGACCCGCGGGCCTGGACGCGCGCGCTGTCGCGAGCCTCCTCGGAAATCAGCACCAATCCCGGCGAATTTCTCGTAGGGTCGGTCGGGACCCCTGCCCGGACACCCTCACCTCGCCGCCTCCGGGACCGACTCCAGGGGGCGTTTTCGGCCCCTCGTGTCAACGGTGCGACGATTGAGCGATCAGGGCGTTTTGTGGCTGCCTGCCCGGCCGGTGTGCTAAAAGGCGGGCACCCGTGTGGTTCGCCACGCTTTCTCGTTGGAGGCACCGAATGGTGAGACGTTCGCTCTCGCTGATCATCGCCGCTCTTTTTGTCACCCTTCCCCTCGCCGCTCGTGCGCAGACGACGCCAGCGCCCGCCGCGGAGCAGCCCGCCGCCGGGGCGAGCGCCACCGCGACGGTGACCCCGCCCGCGCCGGCGCCCGAGGTCAAGAAGTCGTCGGGACCGACGTTCACGCCGTACGGCTTCATCCTCGTGAACGCGTTCATGAACTCGCGCGCGCTCAACGCGGGTGACGACCCGAACTTCGCGACGACCCCGGGCGCGACGAACGACCGGCAGATCCTGCTCTCCGCGCGCTACAACCGCATCGGCGTCCGCATCGGCGGCATGGAGGCCCTCGGCGCCAAGGTCGGCGCGACGATGGAGGTCGATTGGGGCGCGGGCTTCCCGCTCGAGCAGGGCGCGAACCTCTCGCAGGCGAACCAGGCGCCGAACTTCGAGTTCTACCGCCCGTACCTGCGCATGCGCCTCGGCTTCGCCACCATGACGTGGGGCGACGAGAACGCGAAGGTCACGCTGCTCCTCGGCCACGACTACGGCCTCGTGAACCCGCTCTTCGCGGTCACGCTCGGCTACATCGGCACGCCGCTCTTCCAGGGCGCCGGCAACCTCTACACGCGCTCGCCGCAGGTGAAGGTCACCGGCGACTTCGGCAAGGACGTCGGCCTCACGGTCGCGGCCGCCGTGCTCGACCCGCTCGACCAGAACCTCCAGGCGCCGCTCACGCAGCAGACGAACCCCACGATCAGCTCGGGTGACCGCTCGCGCTGGCCGCAGATCGAGGGCCGCGTCGCGGCCCGTGGCAAGTCGGGCACGATGGGCGCCGAGGTCGGCGTCTCCGGCGCTTATCACAAGGAGCGCTACCTCCTCGGCACGCTCGGCGCCTCGACCTCCGCCGCCTCGCCCGCGTTCGCGGCGAACGGCAGCTGGGTCGACCTCGACTCCGCCGTCGGCGGCGTCGACGCCGTGTTCAAGTTCCCGTTCATCGAGGTGCGCGGTGAAGGCTTCCTCGGCCACAACGCCGACATGTACTTCGGCCACCTCGGCCAGGGTGGCGTGAACGTCACCACGACGGCCGGCCCGGCGACGACCGGCACGAGCACGCTCACGCTGACGAACGTCCGCAACAAGCGGACGAAGGGCTTCTGGGTCCAGGGCATCGTCTCGCCGATCCCGATGGTCCAGCTGACCGGCGGGTACGGCGTCGAGGTCCCGTTTGCCGAGGACGTCGTCAAC
>JBJMQK010000606.1:0-13183 GCA_045802735.1 Anaeromyxobacteraceae bacterium
TGCTCGAACGGCGGGAGCTGCTGCTTCTTCGACTGCTCGTCGTAGAACGCCTTCATCTCGGCGTCCGTCGGCTGCTTCACCTTGTCGGCGACCTCGCGCTTGAAGAGCGCCTCGGGCGCGATGCCCTCGGCCTTGGCCTTCTGCTCCACGAGCTTCTTCACGATCATCTGCTCGAGCGCCTGCTTGCGCTGCTCGAACGTGGCAGCGTCGAGCTCGGACGCGGTGACGCTGCCGCCGTTCCACTTCGCGACGGGCGCGTTCTGGTCGCCGCTGCCGCCGGCGGGAGCCGCCTCGGGCGTCTTGGCCTGCGTGGGCTGCGGTTGCTGGCACGCCACGGCCAGGACGAGGGCAAGGGAGGCGATGAGAGCGCGTCGCATGGAGATCCTTCGGAGAGGTGAACCGCGATATCGACGGACGAGCGCGATTTCTAACGGAAAGCGACCGGTCCGTCCAGAACCACGGGTGAGCGCGAACGCGCGCGGGGCGCGGTCGACCCGCCGACCTCGCGGTGACAGCGCCGCGTCGAGCCGCTAAACAGACGGCTGCCCGAACGCGGAGGCGCACATGGCGCAGCACGAGAGACTCGTCATCATCGGCAGCGGCCCGGCGGGCTACACCGCCGCGCTGTACGCCTCGCGGGCAAACCTGGGCCCGCTCCTCTTCGAGGGGCTGCAGCCGGGCGGGCAGCTCACGATCACGAGCGACGTCGAGAACTACCCCGGCTTCCCCGAGGGCATCCTCGGGCCGGAGCTGATGGAGAAGATGAAGAAGCAGGCGGAGCGCTTCGGGACGCGCTTCGTGCTCGGCGACGTCACGCGCGTCGACCTCTCGCGCCGCCCCTTCCAGATCTGGCAGGACGATCAGCTCTACACCGCGGACGCCGTGATCATCGCCACCGGGGCCTCGGCGAAGTGGCTCGGCATCCCGTCGGAGGTCGCCTACCGCGGCAAGGGCGTGTCGGCGTGCGCCACCTGCGACGGCTTCTTCTTCCGCGGCGTCGACATCGCCGTCGTCGGCGGCGGCGACACCGCCCTCGAGGAGGCGACGTTCCTCACGAAGTACGGCACGAAGGTGTACGTGGTCCACCGCCGCGAGGAGCTGCGCGCGTCGAAGATCATGCAGGAGAAGGCGAAGAAGAACCCGAAGATCGAGTTCGTGTGGAACAGCCGCGTCGCCGAGGTCCTGGGCGACGGCAAGACGGTCACGGCCCTCTCGCTCGAGGACACGCGGGACGGCTCGACCCGCACGCTCCCGGTGAAGGGCCTGTTCATGGGCATCGGCCACGAGCCCAACACCGCGCTCTTCAAGGGCCAGCTCGAGATGAACGAGGTGGGTTACCTCAAGGTGAAGGCGCCCTCCACGGCGACGAGCGTTCGCGGCGTGTTCGCGGCCGGCGACGTCGCCGACCCCGTGTACCGCCAGGCGGTCTCGGCGGCGGGGACGGGCTGCGTGGCCGCGATCGACGCCGAGCACTTCCTCGGCGAGCACGCGACCGAGAACTGGCAGTGATCGTGACGGAGACCGTTCCATGAAAATGATCGACGTCGGGGCGAAGAACAAGACGGAGCGCGTCGCCATCGCGCGCGGCTTCGTGACCATGGCGCCCGAGACGGTCGGGATCGTGGAGCGGGGCGAGAGCGAGAAGGGCGACGTGCTCGCGGCGGCGCGGCTCGCCGGGATCCTCGCGGCCAAGAAGACGCCGGAGATCGTGCCGCTGTGCCACCCCATCGCGCTCTCGGCGATCGACGTCGAGGCGACGACGCGGGAGGGCGGCGTCGAGATCGTCGCGACCGTCCGCACGGTGGACCGCACCGGCGTCGAGATGGAGGCGCTCGCCGCGGTGTGCGCGGGGCTCCTCACCGTGTACGACATGCTGAAGCGCTACGAGCGCGGGATGCGCATCGAGGCGGTGGAGCTCATCGAGAAGCGCGGCGGCCGGACGGGGACGTGGCGGCGCCCGTCCTCCCCGCCAGCGCCTCCGAAGGGATCCCGAGCACCGCGAGCGCGTTCGAGCCGCACACGCGCCGGATGACCGCCGGCGAGAGCCCCGCCTTCGCGAGGCGCGCCGCGGCGCGCGGCAAGGCGAGGAGGTCGCCCGCGCCGTCGCCGGCGTCGGAGGAGAGCACGAGGCCCTCGGGGCCGAGCGACCGCACCAGCGCGACGGCCGCGTCGATCGGCTCGCCCGGCCCGAGCGAGGACGACAGCGACACCCCCGCCGCGTAGCCGCAGGCGCGGATCATCTTCAGGGTGCGTGCGTCGGCGCGCGACACGAGCACGCGCGCCGGCTCGACCTCGTGCTCGCGCAGCAGCGCGAGGACGCGGCGCGTGACGCGCGCCTTGTCGCGCCACGGCGTGTGGACGACCACCGGGAGTCGCAGCTCGCGCGCGAGCTCGAGCTGGCGCGCGAAGACCGGCTCCTCGCGCGGCCCGCCCTCGTCGAGGCCGATCGCGCCGACGGCGACGACGCCGCGCCGCCCGAGCCACTCCGGGAGCTCCGCGAGGAGCGCCTCGAGCCCGCGCGCCGGGATGGACCTGGGGTGAATGCCGACCGCGGCGAACCCGGCGAGCCCCGCGCGGCCCAGGCGGCCGGTCGCGCCCGGCGCGAGCGCGTCCCAGGCGCGCCGCACCGCCTCGCGCGTCGCCGGCGTCACGGACGAGGAGGGCGCGAGCGCGCCGGCGACCCCGAAGAAGCGCAGGTCGGAGAGGTCGCCCTCGCGCAGCGCCACGGCGTGGAGCTGGGCGTCGAAGAGGGTCACGGGTCGCCGGCGGTGAGCGCGCGCCGCAGCGCGCCCGCGGTGATCGCCTCGACGCCGCGCAGGGGCGCGTCGTCGGGGAGCGCGGCCACGCGCCGCAGGGCGTCGGCCCGGGCGAGCGCGGCGAGGGCGGGCTTCCCCAGGCGAGCGAGGAGCACCGCCAGGGCCGCGAGCGCGACGGGGGGCCGGCGGCCGGCGTCGAGCGCCTGCCGCACGTGCGCCACGGCCACCTCCACGGCGCCGCGCGCCTCGGCGAGCTGCGCGAGGAGGAGCCACGGCTCGGGGCCGGGCTCGGCCTCGGCGGCGGCGCGCGCGAGCCGCTCGGCCTCGTCGGCGCGCCCGCTGCGAGCGGCCTCGCGCGCGGCCTGGAAGAGCGGTCCGGCGGCGTCGGCGGCGCCGTCGAGGTCGGGTCCCGGGTCCGCCGCGGCGCGGCGGCGCGTCGCGCGCTCGGCGATCGGCTCGCCCGGCGCGGGGCTCCTGAGGAGCGTCGCGCCGGCGACGTCGATCCACGCCGCCGGCAGCGCCGCGCCGAGGCGCAGCTCGACCGGGCCGAGGACGAGGAGCCCGCCCGGGCGCACCGCCCCGAAGAGCGCGCGCAGCACCGCCGCGGCGGTCGCCGGCGCGAAGTGGATGAGGACGTTCCGGCAGACGACGACGTCGAACGCACCCGGCGCGGGGTCCTTCACGAGGTTGTGGTGCGCGAGCGCGACGCGCGCGCGGAGCGCCGGCGCGACGTCGAGCTCGTGGCCGCTCGCGCGGAGCCAGCGCTCGCGCAGCGCCGCGGGGAGCCGCCGCGCCGACCAGTGCCCGTAGCGGCCAGCGCGCGCCTGCGCGAGCGCGTCGGCGGAGACGTCGGTCGCGAGCACGCGGCCGTCGTCCCGGCCCGCCTCGGCGAGCAGCATCGCGAGCGTGTACGCCTCCTCGCCGCTCGCGCACCCCGCCGACCACAGGCGGAGCGGCCCCGGCCCGAGCGAGGGCAAGAGCTCGCGCAGCGCGGCGAGCTGCTCGGGGTGGCGCCAGAAGCAGGTCTCGCCGACGACCGCGCGCTCGACCAGCGCCGCGAGCGCGTCCTCGTCGCGCCGCAGCACGCGCCCGAGGAGCACCTCCTTGGAGGCGCCGAGCGCGCGCGCGGCGTCGCTCACCGCCTGCGGGAACGCGCGCCGCTGCCCCGGCGTGAGCGCGAGGCCGCACGCGTCCGCGAGCGCGGCCTCCGCCTCGGCGAGCGCGTCGGGCGTCAGGACCTTCGGAGCGTCAGTGGGAGCCATCGCGGCCAGCGCCTTTCGCGCGCCGGGAAGATATCGCGGGCGCGGGGGCGACACCACGCGACCGGCGGCGCAGGTGGCGCGGCCGTCTGCCTCGCGGGTTCAAGGCGCCGCGGGCGCGCCCTCGTAGCGCGGGTCGCACGCCGCCTCGCGCAGCCCGTCGGGCGCGATGGCCGCGGCCTGCGCGTTGCCGCCGCCGCGCTGCGGCAGGAAGGTGAGCTTGTGCCCGCGCGCGCCGAGCGCCGCGGCCGTCGCGGCCTCGAGCCCGTTCGGCTCGACGTAGACGGCGTCGGGGCGCCACTGCTCGTGGAGGCGAGGCGCGCCGATCGCCTCGTCGATGCCCATGCCGTCGTCCACGACGTGGAGGATCGCCTGCGCGACGGCCGTCGGGATGCGCGACCCGCCCGCAGCGCCGACCGCGAGCGCGAGCCGCCCGTCGGGCGCGAAGACGAACGTCGGCGCCATCGACGAGAGCGGCACCTTCCCCGGCGCGATGGCGTTGGGGCCGCCGCCGACGAGGCCGAAGGCGTTCGGCACGCCCGGGGCGCGGTCGAAGTCGTCCATGGTGTTGTCGAGCGCGATGCCGGTGCCCGGCACGGTGACGCAGGCGCCGAAGTAGGTGTTCACCGACGTCGTGAGCGCGACCGCGTTCCCGTCGGCGTCCACGACCGAGAGGTGGCTCGTGTTGCCCGGCGCGGGAGGCGCGCGGACGTCGTCGGCCGGCGTCGCCCGATCGCCGAGGCCGGCGCGGAGCCGCGCCGCGAACGCCGGCGACGCCATCTCCTCCGCGGCGCCGCGGGCCTCGGCGACCTGGTCCGGATCGCCGAGGCGCGCGCCGCGCGCGGCGTAGAGGCGCTTCTCCGCCTCGATCATGACGTGGAGGTAGCGCTCGGGCCGATAGCCGCCGGCGCGCGCCTCCTCGGGCTCGAGCGCGCGCAGGAGCCCGAGGACGATCGCGCCCCCGGCGGACGGCGGCGGCATGCTGAACACCCTGTGGCCGCGGTACGTCCCGGCGAGCGGTTCGCGCTCCCTCACGCGGTAGCGGCGGAGGTCCTCCTCGGTGAGGACGCCGCCGCGCGCCTTCACCGCGGCGGCGATGCGGACGGCGAGGGGCCCCGCGTAGAAGGCCTCGGGGTCCTTGCCGAGGAGGCGCAGCACCTTCGCGTGGTCGCGCCGGACGAGGCGATCCCCGACGGCGGGCGGCGCGGCGCCGTCCGGCCTCTTCACCAGGAACTCGGCCGCGCTCGCGGCGTCGGCGCGGAGGCACGCGAGCCGCTCGCGCGCGCGGCTTGCGTAGACGCGACCCACGGTGAAGCCGTCGTCGGCGATGCGCGCGGCGGGCTCCACGAGCCGCGCGAGCGGCCTCGACCCGAAGCGCCGCGCCAGCTCGGCGTAGCCCTTCACCGCGCCCGGCACCGCCACCGCGAGGCCGCCGTCGAGCGACGCCTCCTTCGCGACGCCCGGCCGCGTGTACATGTCGGCGGTCGCGGCCGCCGGCGCGACCTCGCGGAAGTCGAGGACGCGGACCCGCCTGTCACGCGCCGTGTAGACGAGCGCGAACCCGCCGCCGCCGACCCCCGACGACTGCGGCTCGACGACGGAGAGCGCGAACGCCGCCGCGACCGCCGCGTCGACGGCGTTCCCCCCCTCCCGCAGGATCTCCGCCCCCGCCGCGCTGGCGAGCGGGTGCGGCGCCGCGACCGCGCCGCGCGGGGAGGCGGCGAGGGTCGCGAGGGGGAGGGAGAGGAGGAGCGGGAGAGGGAGCATGGGGCGGCTTGTAGCGGGGCGGGGGCGACGCGCGCGGGGGAAGGTCGGGGGTCGGGTCGGGGTCGGGGTCGAGGTCGGGGTCGGGGTCGGGTCGAGGTCCAGGTCGGGTTCGCGGTCGTGGTCTGCATCCGCATCGCGCGTCTCCGCCGCCCCGGCCCTGCCCTCCCCCCCTCCTCCGCTCTTGACCCCCCGTCCCGTCGCGCCTAGCGTCGCGCACCTATGCCCACCGCGCGCCGACACAGCACCGCCCCCCTCGCCGCCATCGTCCTCGCCGCGGGCAAGGGCACGCGCATGAAGACGCGCCGCGCGAAGGTGCTGCACGAGGTCTGCGGGCGGCCCCTCGTCTACTTCCCGGTGAAGAGGGCCCTCGAGGCCGGCGCCGACCCGGTGGTGGTGGTCGTCGGGCATCAGGCGGAGGAGGTCGAGGCCGCGCTGCGGGCGCACCTCCCCGGCGCGCCGCTGCGCTTCGCCGTCCAGAAGGAGCAGCTCGGCACCGCGCACGCCGTCCTCTCTGCGCGGCCGGGGCTGCGCGGCTTCGACGGCGAGGTCCTCATCCTGTCCGGCGACACGCCGCTCATCACGCTCGAGACGCTGCGGGCCGTCGTCGACCGGCGCGGCCGCGCCGGGCTCGCGTTCGCGACGATGACGCTCGAGAACCCCTCCGGCTACGGCCGCGTCGTCCACGCGCCGGGCAGCGGCCCCGCGCTCATCGTCGAGGAGAAGGACGCCACCGCCGAGGAGCGGAAGATCAAGGAGGTCAACGCCGGCCTGTACTGCGCCGACGCCGCGTTCCTGTGGAAGACGCTGACGCGCGTCGGGTCGAAGAACGCGCAGCGCGAGTTCTACCTGACGGACCTCGTCGCCCTCGCGGCCGAGGGGCCCGGCGCCGTCGCGACGCACGTCTCTCCCGTCGACGCCGCCGGCGTGAACGACCAGGAGGAGCTGTCGCTCGCGGCGCGCGCGCTCACGCGCCGCGCCGGCGAGGCGCTCATGGAGTCGGGCGTCACCATCGAGGACCCCGAGCGCTTCGACTGCGACGAGAGCGTGGTCGTCGGGCCGGACACCGTCCTCGAACCGTCGGTGCGGCTGCGCGGCCACACCCGCGTCGGCTCCGGCTGCCGCATCGGCCAGGGATCGATCCTCACGAACACCACCGTCGCCGACGGCGCCGTGGTGAAGCCCTACTGCGTCATGGACGACGCGGTCGTCGGCCCCGCCGCGATCGTCGGCCCGTTCTCGCGGCTCCGCCCCGGCGCCGACGTCGGCGAGGCGGCGCACGTCGGCAACTTCGTCGAGCTCAAGCAGACGAGGCTCGGCAAGGGCGCGAAGGCGAACCACCTCACCTACCTCGGCGACGCGACGATCGGGGCCGGGACGAACGTCGGCTGCGGGACGGTGACCTGCAACTACGATGGCGAGAAGAAGTACCCGACCACCATCGGCGAGCGCGCCTTCATCGGCTCCGACGCGATCCTCGTCGCGCCCATCTCCATCGGCGACGGCGCCTACGTCGCGGCAGGGTCCACGCTCACCGAGGACGTCCCTGCCGGAGCGCTCGCGGTCGGGCGAGCACGGCAGGTGAACAAGGACGGCTGGGCGTCGGCGCGCAAGCCCGCGAAGCCGCGGGCCGCGAAGGCCCCTGCCGAGGGCAGGAAGAACGGGCGCCCGGCGGCCGGGTAGCCGGGCGCCCCGACTCCTCGCGGCACGCCGCGCCGTGGTATGACCCGCGGCATGTGCGGGATCGTCGGTTACGTCGGGGCGAAGGGCTGCGTCGAGGTCATCATCGCGGGGCTGCGGAAGCTCGAGTACCGCGGCTACGACTCGGCCGGCGTGGCAGTGGTGGGCGCGTCGGGGCTCGCGGTGGCGCGCGCGAAGGGCAAGCTCAAGAACCTCGTGAGCGTGCTCGCGGAGAAGCCGCTGCCGGGGTGCGTCGGCATCGGCCACACCCGCTGGGCGACGCACGGCCGCCCCTCCGACGAGAATGCGCACCCGCACGCCTACAACGGCGTCGCCGTGGTCCACAACGGCATCATCGAGAACCACCTCGAGCTGAAGGGCGCGCTCACCGCGAAGGGGCACCGCTTTGCCTCCGAGACGGACACCGAGATCTTCGCGCACCTCGTCGCGGACGCGCTCGACGCGGGCGCCCCCGACCTCGCCGCGGCGGTCCGCGCGGCGCTGCGCCAGGTCACCGGGACCTACGCCATCGCCGTGATCTCGGCGAAGCGCCCCGACGAGATCGTCGCCGCGAAGAACGCCTCGCCGCTCGTCGTCGGCTACGGACAGGGCGAGAGCTTCCTCGCCTCCGACGTCCCCGCGATCCTCGAGCACACGCGCGACGTCGTCTACCTCGAGGAGGGCGAGCTGGCGGTGCTCACCGCCGGTGCCATCCGCATCGAGGGCCCGGACGGCGCGCCGGTGCTGCGGGCGCCGCGGAGGATCGCCTGGAGCGCGGTGGCCGCCGAGAAGGAGGGCCACAAGCACTTCATGCACAAGGAGATCTTCGAGCAGCCGCGGGCCGTCGCCGACACGATCCGCGGCCGCACCTCGCTCGAGGAGGGCGACGTCGTGCTCGACGGCCTCGCGCTCACCGAGGAGCAGGCGCGCACCGCCGAGCGCCTCGTCATCGTCGCCTGCGGCACGAGCTGGCACGCCGGGCTCTCCGGCCGGCTCATGATCGAGGCGCTGGCGCGGCTCCCGGTCGAGGTCGAGCTCGCGAGCGAGTTCCGCTACCGCGACCCGATCGTCGGCCCGCGCACGCTCGTCCTGGCCGTGTCGCAGTCGGGCGAGACCGCCGACACGCTCGGCGCGCTCAAGGAGGCGAAGCGCCGCGGCGCGATGGTGGCGGCGGTGTGCAACGTCGTCGGCTCGGCGATCCCGCGCGAGTGCGCGGAGCGCGACGGCGCCGCGCCGGCGGGGGCGGCGACGAGCGGGACGCCCCTCGGCACGCTGTACACCCACGCCGGCCCCGAGATCGGCGTCGCCTCGACGAAGGCCTTCACGACCCAGCTCGCGGCGCTCTTCCTCATCGCCGTGAAGCTCGGCCGCCTGCGCGGCACGCTCACCGCCGACGCGGCGCGCGCGCACCTCGAGGCGTTGCGGCAGGTGCCGCTCTGGATGGACCAGGTGATCCGCCAGGAGCCCTCGGTGCTGCCCGTCGCGAGGCGCTGCGCCGCGGCGCGCGACGTGCTCTTCCTGGGCCGCGGAACGCAGTTCCCGGTGGCGCTCGAGGGCGCGCTCAAGCTGAAGGAGATCTCGTACATCCACGCCGAGGGCTACGCGGCCGGCGAGATGAAGCACGGGCCCATCGCGCTCATCGACGAGCAGCTCCCCGTCATCGTGCTCGCGACGAAGGAGCCCGCGTACGAGAAGACGCTGGGGAACATGGAGGAGGTGCGCGCGCGCGGCGGGCACGTCTTCGCGGTGGTCTCGGAGGGCGACACGCTCGCCGCCGGGCTCGCCGAGGTGGCGCTCACGGTGCCGCAGGCGCCGCCGCTCCTCTCGCCGCTGCTCTCGATCCTGCCCCTGCAATTCCTCGCGTACCACGTCGCCGATCTCAAGGGCACCGACGTCGACCAGCCGCGGAACCTCGCGAAGAGCGTGACGGTCGAGTAGCGGCGCACCCGCCGTGAACCACCGCCTCTTCGTCGCCCTCGATCCGCCGGACGCGGTGCGACGCCGCGCGGCGGCCCTCGTCGCCGAGCTGCGCCGGAAGGGCGGGCGGGCGGCGGACGAGGTGCGCTGGGTGGCGGCGGAGAACGTGCACCTCACGCTCCAGTTCCTGGGCGCGGTCCCCGACGAGCGCGTCGCGGCGGTGACCGAGGCGGTGCGGGGGGCGGCCGCGCAGGCGGCGCCGCTCGAGCTCGCGCTCTCCGGGGCGGGCGGGTTCCCGAACGGGCGCCGGCCGCGGGTGCTCTGGGCCGGGCTCACGGGAGACGTCGCGGCGCTCGCGGCGCTCGTCACGGCGCTCGGTCGCGCGCTGGCGCCGCTGGGCTACGCCCCGGAGGAGCGCCCCTTCAGCCCGCACCTCACGCTGGGCCGCGCGCGCGACGGCCGCGGCGCCCCGGGTCTGGCCGTGGCGCTGGCGCAGGCTGCGGAGCTCCCCGCCGCGGCCTGGCGGGCGACGGAGGTGACGCTCTTCGAGTCGCATCTCTCGCCGAAGGGACCCCGCTACGAAGCTCTGCTCCGGGCGCCGCTCGGGAGCGGTCCTAGTTAGGCTCGCCCTCGGCCGGGCGGTCCTCCGCCGGGCGATCCTCCAGCTCCATCGTGTCGAGGACGCCGATCGGGCCATCCTGGGAGATGACCTGCAGCGGCTCCTGCGGCGTGCGCGCGGCGATGACGAAGTACTTCCACTTCGGCTCGACGAGCTCTCCCTCGTCGTCCGTCTCCAGCTTCGCGGGCGCCTCCCAGCCGGCGAAGCCGAATGGCCCGCAGTCCGCCCGCTCGAAGGCGAACACGGTGCGCCCATCGACGGTGCCGAGCCGCAGGCGCCGCTCGACGAGCAACGGTGACTCGTTCTCCTTCGGGAGCTGCTCGTACAGCTCCTTGAGCTTCGCGCCCTTCTCCTCGTTGGCCATGAGGTCCCTCCTGGCGCGCCAGCGGTGCGCGCATCCACGGACATTTACCACGGCGGAGCCGCGTCCGGACGCGTGGTACCATCGGCGTGGGAGGCGTCCATGCCGTGGTGGTCGTGGGTCCTCGCCGGGGTCGCGCTGCTCGCCGTCGAGCTCGCCGCGTCGGCGGGCTTCTTCGCGCTGTTCTTCGGCGCCGCCGCCCTCGTCGTCGGCGGCGCGGTCGCGGCGGACCTCGCCCGTCCCGCCAGGGCGCAGTGGCTCGCCATTGCCGCGCTCGGCGCGGCCGGTACCGCGGCGCTGCGGGGACGGCTGCAGCGGCGCCTCTCGCCGCCGCACGTCGCGGTGGATACGATCGTCGGCGAGGTCGCCGTGCCCCTCGACGACCTGCCGGCCCTCGGCTTCGGCCGCGCCGAGCTGCGCGGCACGCCGTGGGACGCCCGGAACGTCACCGACGCGCCGCTCACCCGCGGCCAGCGCTGCCACGTGGCCGCGGTGGACGGGATCGTCCTCCACCTCCGCCCCTCCCCCTGACCGGACCTCGCAAGACATGCCCTCCATCGCGCTCGCCGTCGCCGTCGTGGTCGCCGTCTTCGTGCTCGTCGTCGTGCTGAAGAGCGCGGTGGTCGTCCCGCAGCAGAACGCCTACGTCGTCGAGCGGCTCGGGAAGTTCGCCGGGGTGCTCGAGGCGGGGTTCCACGTGCTCGTGCCGTTCCTCGACGTCGTGCGCTACCGCCACACGTTGAAGGAGCAGGCGATGGACATCCCGGAGCAGATCTGCATCACGCGCGACAACGTGCAGGTGGGCGTCGACGGCGTGCTCTACCTCAAGGTCCTCGACGCCGGGCGCGCCTCGTACGGCATCGGCGACTACGGCTTCGCCATCACGCAGCTCGCGCAGACGACGCTGCGCAGCGAGATCGGCCGCATCGAGCTCGACCGCACCTTCGAGGAGCGCACGCACATCAACTCGTCGGTGGTGATGGAGCTCGACAAGGCGACCGGGCCCTGGGGCGTGAAGGTCCTCCGCTACGAGATCAAGAACATCACGCCGCCGAAGGACGTCCTCGGCGCGATGGAGAAGCAGATGCGGGCGGAGCGCGAGAAGCGCGCCGTCATCCTCGCCTCCGAGGGCGAGCGCGAGGCCGCGATCAACTCCGCCGAGGGCAAGAAGCAGCAGGTCATCAAGGCGTCGGAGGCGCGCCGCGAGCAGCAGGTGAACGAGGCCGACGGTCAGGCGGCAGCGATCCTGCGCGTCGCCGAGGCCACGGCCGAGGGCCTCGCCAAGGTCGGCGCCGCCATCGCCACGCCGGGCGGGCAGGAGGCGGTCCAGCTCCGCGTCGCCGAGCAGTACGTCGAGCAGTTCGGGAACCTCGCACGCACCGCGAACACGCTCATCCTCCCGGCGACGCTCTCAGACGTCGGGTCGATGGTGGCGCTCGCGACGAAGGTGCTGCAGCGGACGGGCGCGCCGCTCGCGCAGGTCCAGCCGCAGCCCACGACTGCGCCGCGCCCGGGCGCGAACACGGTGCGCGCCGCGCCGGCGACGCCGCCGCCGCTCGACCGGTGAAGGGTCAGGCGGGCTGCGCGCCTGGCGCCGACGGCGCCGCGACGAGGTCCTCCGCCGAGAGCATCGCACGGTCGACGTAGCACCAGCCCCAGCCTTCGCCGGGCTCGGCGGAGCGCATCACGGCGTGGTGCGTGCCGTTGAAGTGCTCGGTCGCGTGCTTGCCCGGCGACGAGTCGCAGCAACCGACGTGGCCGCAGGTGAGGCACATCCTGAGCTTCACCCAGCGGGTGCCCGTCTGCAGGCACTCCTCGCAGCCGCGGGTCCTCGGGGAGACGGGCTGGACCTCGCCAAGGTGTGAACAGGCGGTCTTCGGCATCGGCGTCCTCCTCTCGAGGAAAGCATGCGGCGGCCGCGCGGCGCGCGCAGCGGGGCGACGGCGGTGCGGTCAGGCGGGCGTTTCCTTGACGTGTGCTCGTCCGTTCAGTATTCGGATGTTCAGGTCGCGTGTCAGACGCGCCTGCTACATCCCCACCCGACGCGAGAGAACGGCGCGCACCCGCGCCGCCAAAGGAGACGGAAGATGCCCGTGGGACCGGAGAAGGAGAAGGCGATCGAGCTCGCCGTCTCGTCCATCGAGAAGGCGTTCGGGAAGGGCTCGATCATGCGCCTCGGCAACGAGGACGCGCTCGTGAAGGACATCCAGGCCGTCTCGACGGGCTCGATCTCCCTCGACATCGCGCTCGGCGTGGGGGGCCTCCCGCGCGGCCGCATCATCGAGATCTACGGCCCGGAGTCCTCCGGCAAGACGACGCTCGCGCTCCACGCCATCGCCGAGGCGCAGCGCGCGGGCGGGATCTGCGCCTTCGTCGACGCCGAGCACGCGCTCGACGTCACCTACGCGCGCAAGCTCGGCGTGCGCACCGACGACCTCCTCATCTCGCAGCCGGACACCGGCGAGCAGGCGCTCGAGATCACGGAGACCCTCGTCCGCTCCGGGGCGATCGACGTGCTCGTCATCGACTCGGTCGCGGCGCTCGTCCCGCGCGCCGAGCTCGAGGGCGAGATGGGCGACGCACACATGGGCGTGCAGGCGCGGCTCATGAGCCAGGCGCTGCGCAAGCTCACCGGCACGATCTCCAAGTCCTCGACCATCGTCATCTTCATCAACCAGATCCGCATGAAGATCGGCGTGATGTTCGGGAACCCGGAGACGACCACCGGCGGCAACGCGCTCAAGTTCTACGCGACGCAGCGCCTCGACATCCGCCGCATCGGGGCCATCAAGGACGGCGAGCAGGTCATCGGCAACCGCACGCGCGT
>JBJMQK010000630.1:0-5466 GCA_045802735.1 Anaeromyxobacteraceae bacterium
CCCCGCGCGCCGGCCCCCGCCGCTGCGCCGGCGGCCGCCGCGGACCCGACCGGTTTCGCGCCCATCTCCTGGGGCGTCTTCGTCGCGCTCACCATCGTGACCTTCGGGGTGTACGCGGTCGTCCGCTACTACGCGGCGGCGCGCGCGTACGAGGCACTCGCCGGCCGGGCGTCGCGCTTCGCGAGCTACTTCTGGCTCTACGTGGGGCTCGGCGTGGGTGGCGTCGCGCTCGGCAGCGCCGTGGGCGGCTCCTTCGGCGCGGTCTCCGGCGTCGCCTCGCTCGTGTTCGGGGTCCTGTCGCTCCTCGAGGCGATCGCGCTCCGAGGCGAGGCCATCCGGCGCCAGGCGATCTCGGCGCACCTCACCGCCGACTCCACCCACCGCGCCCTCGGCATCGCCGCCGCGGCGACGACCTGGCTCGGCATCGGCGTCATCATCGCCGTGGTCGAGGGCGTCCTCTTCTTCCAGGACCACGACGCCATCGCGCGGGCGCTCGCGGGGCGGCGCACGATCGCCGTCACGGCGCCCGTTCCGTCCACTCCCCCGCCTCCGGCGTCTGGAACCGCCGCGCCCACGCCCCCGGACGCGACGCGTGCGGCACCGCCGCCGGGCGAGCGCTCCGCCGCGGCCGCGCCCGCGGGGCGCACCTGCGATCGGTGCGGGAATGCGCTCGCGCTCCCGGCGCGCTTCTGCGACCGCTGCGGCGCGCCGGCGCCGGGGTACGTGAGCTAACGCTTCAGCGGCTGATGACGAACACCGGGGCGGCGCTGTCGGCCTTCCGGTTGTCGCCGAGCTGGCCGCGCGCGCCCATGCCCCAGCAGGCGACCCGGCCGTCGGCGGCGAGCGCGCAGGTGTGGAAGTCGCCGGCGGCGAGGGCGACGACGGGCGCCGTGAAGGGCACGTGCACCAGCGCGCCGACCGACGCGGGCGCGCCGCCGACCACGACCGGCGGCACGACGTCCTGCCCCCAGCACGCGACGCCGTCCCGCGCGCCGCTCGGCACCGCGCAGGTGTGCATCTGGCCGCCCGCGATCGCGGTCGCGGCGAAGTCCACGCCGTCGGGGCGGTAGGGGTCCTGGGTGTCGGTCGTCGTGCCGACGCGCTTCGAGCTCCAGCAGCGCAGCGGTCCCGTCGGCGTCGACGCGCAGGTGTGGTGGACGCCGGCTCCGACCGCGACGACCGGCGGGCCGAGCGGAACGCTCACCGGCTGGGTGACCGTGCCCGGCGCGCCGGCGCCGAGCTGCGCGTGGTCGTTCGCGCCCCAGCACCGCACCGCCGCGTTGCTCCCGTCCGGCGCCGACCCGACGATCGCGCAGGTGAAGTCGTCTCCGGCGGTGAGGATCGTGGCGCCGCTCGCGACGGGCAGGTCCTTGACCGCGCCGACCGGGTCCCACGACCCGACGCAGCGCACGGCGCCACCCGCGGTGATGAAGCAGCTGTGCGCGCCACCCGACGCGACGGCGGTCGCGCCCACGAGGCCGATCACCTCCGTCGGCGCGAAGTCGTAGTCCTTCCCGCCCGCGTACGAGCTCTTCCGCCCCCAGCACCACACCGCGCCGGTGTCGAGCACGGCGCAGCTGTGGGCGCCGCCCGCGCCGACGGCGACGGCGCGCCCCGGCAGCGCGACCTTCACCGGCGTCGCCTGGTCGACGCCGGTCTCGGGCGCCACGGGGAGCGACGGGTCGTAGCCGATGCCGAGCTGCCCGTCGTTGTTCGCGCCCCAGCACAGGAGCTCGCCGCTCGTGGCGGTGACGGCGCAGGCGTGGTCGCCGCCGGCCGAGACCGCCACGGCCGGACAGCAGCCGCCGGCGCACTTGAGCAGGCCCGCCGGGCACTCGTAGGTGCAGCGGTTCGCGGAGCAGATCGCCTTCGCGCCCGCGACTCCCGTCTCGCAGCGGTGGCAGCTCGCCTCGCAGAAGCTCGCGTCGTCGTTTGCCTTGCAGAGGCGGATCGCCTCGCAGGCATGCGTCGCCGGCGCCGTGCACACGAGCGCGCCCACCGCCGGGACGCCAGCGGCGTCGAACAAGGTGTTGTTGCACCCTGCGCCGATGGCGAGGCCCGCCACCACGAAGAGGAGCTCGACGCGAGATCGTCCCACGTTCACCGACCAGCCGCGGAGGTGCCGCCGGGCGTGCGGCTTCGCTTTCGGCGCATCGTAGGGTGCAGGTTACCTCGACAGCACCCCTCTCTCGCACGAGGCACCCACGGAGGACGCACGCGATCGTGACCCACGAACGCGGTACACGGTGGGTTCGCGTCGGCCGGTGCCGCGCGTCAGCCCGCCGCGACGCGGTCGGCGGCGGCGGCGACGGCGCGGTGCAGCTCCTCGCCGGGCGCGAGCGCCGTCCCGTCCCAGACCACCGCGTGCGCCACCTTCGCCCCCGCCGCGACGCGCACCCCCGCGCCCACGACGGCGAACGGACCGACCGTCGCGCCCGCCTCCACGCGCGCCCCGGCGCCGACGAGCACCGGCGCGTGCAGCGCCGCTCCCGGGTCGAGGTGCGCGCCGCGGGCGGTCCACACGCCGGGGTGGCCGAACGGCTCGGCCAGGGCGAACGGATCCGCCGCCGGGAACCGGTGCAGCGGCACGCGGCCGGCGAGGACGTCCTCGTTCGCCGCGAGGTAGCGCTCCGGCGTGCCGAGGTCGTTCCAGTAGCCCTCCGCCCGGAACCCGCGGACGAGCCCGCGCTCCATGAGCGCCGGGTAGACGTGGCGGTTCACGTCGAGCTCGAACGGCGCGGCGGGCACCGCGTCGAGGAGTGCCGGGGAGAGGACGTGCACGCCGGTGAAGTGCCAGGGCGAGAGCCCCTCGCCGCCCGGCCCGAAGCGCCCCGCGATGCGCCGCACCGCGCCCGCGCCATCGGTCTCCACCGTCGCGTACGTCGCGCCGGGCGGCATCTCCATGAGCACCATCGTCGCGTGCGCGCCCGACGCGCGGTGCGCCGCGACCGCCGCCGCGAGGTCCAGGTCGAAGAGCACGTCCCCGTTCACGACGACCACGGCCCCCGCGCCGGCGAGGAGCGCGCGCGCCTCGCGCAGCGCACCGCCGGTGCCGGCGAGGACCGGCTCGCGCGACACCGAGAGCGCGAGCCCGGCCGCGCGTGCCGCCTCCCCGGCGGCCGCGACCATGACGCCCGGCAGGTGGTGGACGTTCACGACCACGCGGCGGGCCCCGGCGTGCGCGAGCAGGGCGAACGACCAGCGCACGAGCGGGACGCCGCAGACCGGCACCGCCGGCTTCGGGACGCGATCGGTGAGCGGCCGCAGGCGCGTCCCGAGCCCGGCGCAGAGCACCATCCCGACGAGATCGTCCATCCCGCGAAACCTACGGGAAGAGGGGCTCGAGCGCCTGCGCCACCTCGGACAGGAACGCCCGGTCGGCAGGGCCGAACGCTGCGAGGTGGTCGGAGTCGACGTCGATCTGCGCGAGGTAGGTCTCGCCGCGCAGGATCGGCACCACGATCTCCGAGCGCGTCTCGGCGTTGCAAGCGAGGTAGCGCGGGTCCTGCGCGACGTCGTCCACGAGGACCGCCTGCTTCGTGCGTGCCGAGAGCCCGCAGATCCCCTCACCGACCGGGATGCGCACGTGCTCCGTGTCGCGCCCGGCGTGCGCGCACAGGACGAGCGCGTCGCCCTCGAGCGCGTACACGTAGACGCCCGTGTAGCGCGGCAAGGCCCGCAGCACCTCGGCCGCGCGCGTCAGCCCCTCGGGGAATGGCCGCGCGGAGATCGCGGCGATGACGTCCGCGAGCGCGCGCCGGTGGATGTCGTCCATGCTAGGGCTTCTAGCAGATGTCGCCGGCGTCGCGCCTCAGGCTGTTCTACTTCCTCTACTACGGCGGCGTCGGCGCGAACCTGCCGTACCTCGCCGCCTACCTGCGCGGGCTCGGCTTTTCGGGCGAGGCCATCGGGACGGTGCAGATGCTGGCGCCGCTCGTCGCGGCGCCGGTCGCGCTCCTCTGGGCCGCCGCCGCCGACCGGCTCGGTGCGCCGGGGCGCGCGCTGCGCCTCGCGTCCCTCGGCTCCGCCATCGCCGCGGCGTTCCTGCCTGCTGCGCGGACGCCCCTCGCGCTCGCCGCCGTGGTGCTCGCGCAGGCGCTCGCCGAGCGAGCCGTGGTGCCCCTCGCCGACGCCGTGACGCTCGAGTGGACGCGCGAGCAGGGCCGCTCCTACGCGCGCATCCGCGTCTTCGGGTCGCTCGGCTTCATCGCGGTCGCGCAGGGGCTCGGCCTCGCCCTCTCGGCGCGCGGCGACCGCCCCGGCGATGCGGTCGTGCCGGTGACGATCGCGCTCTGCGTCGCCGGGTACGCGCTCGCGACGCGCCGCCTTCCCGCCGCGGCGGCGACCGCCGTCCGGCCGAGCGCGCGCGACGCGGCAGCGCTCCTCCGCGACCGGCGCCTCCTCGCCCTGTTGGCGGCGTGCGCCGTCCACTGGGCCGCCTGCGCGCCGTTCCACCTCATGTTCGGCGTGTTCGTGCGCGACGCGGGGCTCCCCGCCGCCGTGACCGGCCTCGCGATGGCGGTCGGCGTCGGCGCGGAGGTCCTCGCGCTCCTGGCGTTCCCGCGCCTCGAGCGGCTCGCCGGGACGCGCGGGCTCCTCGCGGCGGCGTTCGCGGCGACCGCGCTGCGCTTCGCGCTGCTCGCGGGCGCGCGCGGCGCGGCGGCGATCGTGCTCCTGCAGACCCTCCACGCGTTCACCTTCGGCGTGTTCTGGGGCGCGAGCACGCGCGCGATGGCGCGGCTCGTCCCGGCGCCGCTCCGCGCCACCGGGCAGGCCCTCTACGCCGCGGTGGTGTTTGGCGGGGGCAATGCGGTGGGGTACCAGCTCACCGGGTGGGGCTATGACCGCCTCGGCGGGGTGGGTCCGCTTTTTGGCTGCGCCGCCGTGCTGGAGGTCGTCCCGCTGGCCGCCGCTTTGGCGTGGCGCGTCAAACACGCGCCGGCGAAAAAGCGCCTGGCGGCGCGTCCGCGCTGAAAGGCTGCTATGCTCCTCGCTCAATGCCGCTTGGGGCCTGCCCTGTCGTGGGGCTGGCTTCCAACCGTATAGACGCAGTGCACTCCGATCTTTTGGCTCCCCCTCGACCCGTCACGGAGGTCCCGATGGCAACCCCTGGTACAAGCGCTGCTCCACGCCCCGGCGCGCCCCAGCAACGCAGCCCCGGCATCACGAAGGAAGAGCAGCTCGTCATCTTCGCGTCGTCGCTCGGAACGGTCTTCGAGTGGTACGACTTCTACCTCTACGGCTCGCTCGCCGCGATCATCAGCAAGCAGTTCTTCTCCGCGTTGAACGAGACGAGCGCGTTCATCTTCGCGCTGCTGGCGTTCGCCGCGGGGTTCGCCGTCCGCCCGTTCGGCGCGCTGGTGTTCGGCCGCCTCGGCGACATGATCGGCCGCAAGTACACCTTCCTCGTCACCATCCTCATCATGGGCCTCTCGACGTTCATCGTCGGGTGCCTGCCGTCGTACG
>JBJMQK010000640.1:0-3405 GCA_045802735.1 Anaeromyxobacteraceae bacterium
TTCCGCGCCTGGGTCAGCTCGCCGGGCGGCGCGATCGTCCTGACCTCGTCGGTGAACGTGACGACGCCGCACAGGTCGCCCGGCGCGAGGTGGTCGACGAGCTTCAGCACCGACTGCTTCGCGTAGTGCAGCTTCGCGCCCTGCATCGACCCGGAGACGTCGATGACGGGGATGACGCAGATGCGCGGGCGCTTCGCCTGCCAGGCGGTGCGCGGCGCGGTCAGGGTGACGACGAGGTGGAGGTCCTTCGCCTCGTCGAAGCGGAGCTTCTCGTACGTGAGCTGGGCGGTGGTGAGCATGCCGTGAGCGTACGGCGCCCACGGACATGCCCATCCCCGCCGTTTCTACGACGTCACGCTCATCTTGCGGCACGCGTCGTGGCACGACCGGCACGCGTCGGCGCACGCCTTCATCTGCGCGTCGTTCCCGAACGCCTCGCACGACTCCTCGCACGCCTTGCAGATCTCGGCGCACATCGCGCAGTGCATGCCGTGGTAGCGCGACTCGCGCGACATCATCGCGGCGCTCATCCGGCAGCTCTCGGCGCAGTCCACGAGGAGCTTCACGTGCTCCGCCTCCACGTACCGCCCGCCCTTGCGGAGGCAGTGCTGGAGCGTCTGCTCGCACACCGTGAAGCAGGAGAGGCACTCCTGGATGCACTTCTGCATCTGCGTGTTGAGGTGATCGAAGTGGGGCGTGCCGAGGAAGCCTGCCTGCCAGCCCTGCTGCTGCATCGTCGCCATGGGTCCTCCCGGGGTTTCACAGGAGAAGGTGCGCCGCCGCGCCGGCGCGGCAACGCGGGCAGGCGAGCGGCGCTCGGCCGATCAGCCGCGCGGGGCGGGCGGAGCTGCAGGGCGCGGCGGCGGCGCGCCCGGCGCCTGCGCGGCCGGGCGGGAGCGCGGGCGGACGACCGGGACGAGCACGAGCCCGTCGTACACGACGCGCGGCGTCGCCGCCCCCTCCTCGACCGTCCTCACCGGATAGGCTGCCTCGACGTCGGGACGCATCGCCCCTCCCCACTCGATCGTAGCGGCGCGCCGGGCTTGGCTCAAGGGACGTCGCCCTCGCCGCCGCCACCTTCCGCCGCGCCGAGCAGGATCGCGACGAGCCGCTCCTGCAGCGCCTCGAAGAGGTCGAACAGCGCGAGCGCCGCCTCCCCCCCGCCGGTGAGCGCCGCGAGCGCATCCACGAGCGCCGAGTTCCGGTCGTAGGTCGCGAGGCTCAGCATCGCGAAGGCGGCGTCGTCGTGCACGAGCGGCCCGCACAGCATGTGCTCGTGCACCGGCGCGCCGGGGAGCGCGTGGTACGGCTCCTCCGCGCGCCAGGTCATGGGGTGCCCCTCGCAGCCGCGGCGCGACCACGCCGCCCAGCTCTGCGAGCGCAGCGCCCGCCCGACCACGCCGGCGCCCCAGGGCAGCGTCGTGCCGAGCGGCGATCCCGCGTGCCGCTCCCGCGCCATGACCGCGGTGTGCCCGTCCGTCGCGACGACGCGGAGCCCGCTCGCGCCGCCGCGAGCGCGCAGCGCGCCCGGCGTGCTCATGAGGTTCACCATCAGCCCGTCCTCGTCGCGCGCGAGGCCGCCGGAGCGTTCTCGCGAGAGCGCGAGGAGCCCCTCGCGCAGCGCGCCGAGCGCCTCCTCGACCTGCAGCGCGACGCGCGAGTCGTCGGAGGCCGCGGCGAGCTCCTCCACCCGGCGGCGCAGGGTCGCGGTGCGCTCGCTCTCCGCACGCGCGAGGTCGGCGAGCGCGCGATCGTCCACGCCGAGCTGCGCGCCCTCGGCCGCGAAGGCGTACGCGACGCCCGGGTCGGGCCAGAAGACGACCGCGCTCGTCTCGCCGGCGTCGTCGTCGCGCTCCGCGAGAGCGTAAGCCAGCTCCGCGTCGACGGGCCGCTGCGCCGCGCCGCGCTGCGCGACCGGGATGAAGGCGAGCGGCGCGAAGGGGACGCGCAGCCGGATCCGCAGCACGCGCGCCACGCAGGCGAGCTGCACGGCGAGGAGGTGCGCGAGGCCCGCGTCGGAGGCCTGCATCCGCACCCAGTCGCCCGGCGCCGCGGGTAGCGCGTTCGCGATCGTCCCCGTCACCTCGATCGCGCTCGGCTCGGGGATGCGGTCGAGGAGGAAGCGACCGCTCCCGTCCACCTGCAGGTCGGACGCGGCGCCGGCCCGGCTCCAGCGCGCGGAGACGCCGCGGAGATAGGCGCCGGCGTACGGGACGATCCGCGCCGGGAACGGCACGGCGCGCTCGTGCGCCACGACGCCTTCGAGCGCGATGCGGAAGCGCACGTCGCCCGTGCCCCGGTCGCCCGTCCAGACCTCCACCTCGGCGAGGTCGGCCTCGAAGCGCATCGCGCGGCGGGCCGCGGCGCGACGCCCCGCCTTCACCGCCTCGTACGGGCGCACGGCGAGCGTGTACGGCGGCCGCCAGGCGTCCTGCGTGCGCTCGACGGCGGCGACGCGGAACGTGTGGTCGTCGAAGAAGTCGACGAGGTTGAACCCGGGCCAGGCGCGGTCGGTGCCGCTCGGCGCGCCGACGAAGTGCACCGGATCGGAGAACCCGTCCACCTCCGCCTCGCGGTACGCGGTCGTGAGGTGGCGATGGCCGTGCAGGACGAGCTGGAACCCCGCCGCGAGGATCGCGCGCCGGGCCTCCGGGGCGTCGACGAGCCGGAGCCCCATGTGCGAGGAGGTCACGGCATTCTCGCCGGCGCGCGGCGGCTCGGGGTGGAGGTGGTGGTGGAGGAGCAGCACATGCACGTGCGGCGCGTCGCAGCGCCCTGGAATCGCGATCGCGCCGTCGATCCGGCCCTGCGCGAGGAACGACGCGGCGTTCGAGTCGGCCCCGACGAGGTGGACGAGGCCGCGGAGGACGCGGCCCGCGCCCACGAGCGCGCGGGCCCCGAAGACGCGCTCGACCGCGGCGCGGGCGTCGCCCTGCGACGGCCCCAGCCCGAGGAGCTTCAGGTCGTGGTTCCCCGGGACGATGACGAGCTCGGCGCCGGGCGCGCCCCCGGAGAGGAGCCGCTCCATCTCACGGAGCGCGCGCTCGAGGCGCGCCGCCGGGAAACCGCTGTTCACGAGGTCGCCGGTGACGACGACCGCGTCCGGCGCCTCCGCCCGGAGCGCCGCCGCGAGCCGGCGCCAGCGCGCGTCCCACCGGCCGCGGAACAGGAGCGGCAGGTGCAGGTCGGAGAGGTGCGCGCGGCGGCGGGTCCGCTCGGCGTGCATGGAGACGTTATACGGCGGAGGTCCGTCGCGGCGGTGGGGGACGTGTGTCCGTGGGAGGGGTAGGGGCGGGGGCGTTACGCACCGAGCGCGGCACAGCGGAGCCGAAGGGCGGCCCATCTCCGTTCGCCCTGAGCGGAGCGCAGCGGAGTCGAAGGGCTGCCCTTCTCCGTTCGCCCTGA
>JBJMQK010000642.1:0-6246 GCA_045802735.1 Anaeromyxobacteraceae bacterium
GGCTCTACACCGATCCGAGGTGTAGCCGCGAACGCCTGCAGCGCGCGTCCGGCGGCGCGCGCCCGCCAGGTCGCCAAGCGCGCGGGTGCCGGTCGGTCAGCTCATCGCAGCGCGAGGGCCGTCGTGCCCCTCGATGAACACCTGGAGCTGGCCGATGAGCCACTCCTTCTCGTCGAGCATGAGGCGGATGAGGTCGCGCATCGAGACGATGCCGACCACCTCCTCGCCGTCGCCGACGAGGAGGTGGCGCGTCTGGTGATCGCGCATCAGCGCGAGGCAGGAGATGTCGGTCGTCGAGGGCGGGATGGACGGTACGTCCGTGCGCATCGCGTCGCGGATGGGGCGATCGGTGGGGATGCCCTCCGCGAGCACGCGGACCACGAGGTCGCGCTCGGTGACGAGCCCGACGACCCGGGTGCCTTCCTGGACCGCGACGGAGCCGATCTGCTGCTCGGCCATGATGCGCGCCGCTTCCGCGCAAGAGGTGGCGCCGTCCAGCGCGACGACCTCGCGCGTGACGTGCTTCTCGATGGTGGCCATGTGCGTCCCTCCGAGGAGAGGTGGGACGGAGAATCGTACAGGTGTGACGTCGCCCGTTTCCACGGCGCGCGGGCGCCAAAATGGGGCGGACACCGCGGCTGCGGCCCCGCCTGGCCGAGCCGGCGCGTCGCGGCGCGCCCAGAGGAAAAGCGTCCCTGATTCAAGGCACATCCCGCGTCACCGGGGAGACCTCACCGTTGATTCGCGTGGCCGCAGTGTCATCTTCGAGGATGCTGGGGGTAGAAAGGAGTGGAGGTGGTCGCGTGCAGGCCGTCACGGCGAGCGTCGCCGGTCCGACATCGTGTGCAGCGAATGCGGCGTGCAGCGCCGCGGACGGATGCGTTCGCGGCGACGCGCTCCACGCCATCCTCGAGGTGGACCCGAGCGGCGTCGCGCTGCTCAACGCGCGCTCGCTGACCGTCGCGTTCGCGAACGGCGCCTTCCGGGCCGCGTCGCCCGATCCATCCGCCGATCCCGTCGGCCGCGCGGTGGAGGAGATCTGGCCGACCGAGGCGGGCCTCGAGCTGCGCGCGGCGATCGAGCGCGTGCGCTCGACGGGCGAGCCGGCGCGCTTCGAGCGGCTCGACGTCGCCGGCGCCGACGGAGGGGTGCGGCGCTTCGCCTATCACGCCCAGCTCCTCTCGGAGCGCGAGGACGCGACCATCCTGCTCGTGCTCTGGGAGACGACGGAGGTGGAGGCGGCGCGCAGCCAGGCGGAGCGGTCGCGCGAGCGCGCGGAGCTCATCGCGGCGCTCGCGGCGGAGCTGAACGCCGGCGCCGGCCTCGACGCGGTGCTGGCGACGGCCGTCACCCGGGCGGCGGCGCTCGTCGGCGCGGAGGACGGGTCGTTGTGGCTCCTCGCGCCCGACGACGACAGCGAGCTGATCGGGTTCGCCGAGCTCCTGCCGCTCGGCCGGCGCGGCGTGCGCCGCCCGGCGCGCGAGCACCCCGCGGCGGCGGCAGCGATGGCGGACGGGACTGCGCGCATCATCTCCCGCGACAGCGCGGAAGGCGCGGAGGGTCGCTGGATGAGGGCGCACGACCTCGTCGCGGCGCTGGTGGTCCCGCTCGTCGAGGAGCGCCGCGCGACGGGGCTCCTCTACCTCAATTACGGTGCGTCCGGGTTCCTGCCGTCGCCGCACGACATCGCCTTCGCCGAGGCCATCGCCGAGCAGTGCGCGCTCGCCGTCGGACGCGCCCGCGTCTTCGAGGCGGAGCGCGCCGCGCGCGCCCGCGCCGAGGCGGCCGAGCGCGAGGCGCGCCGCGCCGAGGCGCTCCAGGCGAGCCTCGCCGCCATCCTCGGCCACGACCTGCGCACGCCGCTCCAGGCGGTGGCGCTCGGCGCCGAGGTGCTGGCGCGCCGGCACGGCCTCTCCGAGGCGGACCAGAAGACGCTCGCGCGCATCGCCGCGTCCACCGCGAAGATGGAGCGCATGGTGGCGGACCTCCTCGACTTCGCGCGCCTGCGCGTCGGGGAGCGGCTGCCCGTCGACTTCGCCGCCGTCGACCTCGGCGAGATCGCGCGGGCCGCCGCCCAGGAGCTCGAGGTGGCGCGCGGCCGCCCCGTGGACCTCGAGGTCGGCGACGGCCTCGCGCTCGACGGCGACGCGGTGCGCCTCTCCCAGCTCGTCTCGAACCTGCTCGGTCACGCGTTGCGCGCGGCGCCGCCCGGCGCGAGCGTGCGCGGGCGCGTCGTCGCGGACGGAGCCGTCCTCACCGTCGCCGTCGAGGCGGAGGGCGTCCGCGTCGACCCGCGCACCGTCGCGGAGCTGTTCGAGCCGTTCGCGCTCGGGACGGCCGGAGACCCGCGCCACGGCAGCTTCGGCCTCGGGCTCTTCATCGCGCGCGAGATCGCCCGCGCGCACGGCGGCGACGCCGAGGTCGTGGGGACGGCGACGGGCACCTGCTTCAGCGCCTCGGTGCGCCGCGCGCGCGCCGCCGCCGCGAGCGCTCCCGCGGGCCACGTCGCCCCGGCCGAGGGCGCGGCGGCGCCGTAGCGTCCTTCAGCGCACCCGCGGCACTGCCACGATCGCGTTCGGGATCTCCCAGGCGAAGGCGCTCCCCTCGCGCCCGGGGTCGCTGCCCTCGACCGCGCCGACGCGCTCCACCTCGCGGCCGGCGCCGCGCGCGTAGAGCTGCGCCTCGGGGCCGCCCTCGAGGTACATGGCGCGCCGCAGGTCGATGGGCAGCGCGAGGAGCGCGTCGACGAGGTCGTGCACCGGCCAGGGCGAGCGCGCGTGGACGAAGAGCGCGCGCCCGGCCCCGTCCACCGCGATGGCGGCGGCGCTCCAGCGCTTGGCGTCGGGGGCCCAGACGTTCTTGCGGTCGCAGGAGACCATGCGGATCGACTGGAGGAGCGTGCCGTACGCCGGGAAGAGGGCGTCCGCCTCGCCGCAGGCGGCGTCGATGATGCGCAGCGGCGGTTCGCCCGGGCGCAGCGGATCGAGCGCGAGCATCGCCTTGTAGCGCGTGCTGCGCCGCGGGTTGTTCTCGTGGAGGCGCGTGCGCAGGAGGCCGACGCTCGTGAGCCCATCGGTCTGGAACATCCCGGCGTTGATGCCGGCGACGCCGCCGGCGCCCTTCACCCAGCTCTGCACGGTGCGGGGGCGGCCGTCGCTCGCCGAGGCGTTCACGACCTTCAGCTCGTGGCGGGCGAGGTCCACCCGCACGATCCAGATCTTGCCGTCGCCGCGGGCGGGGGACGGCCCGTCGAACGTCGCGAGCTCGAGCCCCGGCGCGAGCGCGCTCCACCCCGCGGGCGGCGGCGCCGGACGCAAGGCGGTCGGGGCGTCTCCCGGCCCCTGTCCGGAGACGAGGAGCGCGAGGAGCGCCGGTGCGAGGCGCGGCCCCAGGAACATGGAGGTGAGTATACCGGGCGCGGCGGCGACCGTCGCGGGCAGCCGTGCGAGCGCCGCCGTCCCGAGATCATGGCTCCGCGCGCGGGGCGTGCGCGCGCGGCCTAGGCGCCGGCGGCCTTCAACGCGGCGTCGTAGTCCGGCTCCTGCGCGATCTCCGGCACGAGCTCGCGGTGCAGCACCTTGTCGTCCGCGTCGAGGACGACGACGGCGCGGGCGGTGATGCCGGCGAGCGGGCCGTCGGTGAGGAGCACGCCGTAATCCTTCGCGAACTCGCGCGACCGCATGAGCGAGAGCGGCACGACGTTCTGGAGCCCCTCGGTCGTGCAGAAGCGCTTCGCCGCGAACGGCAGGTCGGAGGAGACGACGAGGACCACCGTGTTCGGGAGCTTGCCCGCCTTCTCGTTGAACTTGCGGGTCGAGGTGGCGCAGACCGCGGTGTCGAGGCTCGGGACGATGTTCAGGATCTTCCGCTTCCCCTGCCACGTCGCGAGCGTGACGTCCTTGAGGTCGCCGTTCACGAGGCCGCGCAGGTCGGGCGCCTTGGCGCCGACCGCGGGCAGCTCGCCGACGGTGTGGATGGGGTTTCCCTTCAACGTGATGTTCGCCATGGTGCGGCCTCCAGAGGTGGCTCGAGTAAGCCGCACACCCTAGCGGAGCGTCGGGCGCGGCGGGCGTCCCAGAAAGGCCCGGCGGCGACGTCACGCAGGCCGAGGTGCGGACGGCGCGCCGTCGGCGGCGACGCGACCTTCACTGCGGGGCGCAGCCCGGCGCAGCGGCCGAAAACTTGAAGGGGGTGGGCAGGCGGGCGCTATGATCGGCGCATGGTGCGCACCCGCAACGCCGTCGCGCTCGCCGCGCTCGCCCTCCTCCTCGCCGCGCCCGCGGCGCGCGCCGAGGACGCCCGCTCGTTCCCGTGGACCGGCGTCCGCCTCGGCGGCGCCTGGGGCTTCAACTCCGCGTCCGGCGGCACGCCCAGCGCCGGCGGCGGCGGCGGCTACGTCATGTTCGACGCGAACGAGTACCTCGCCGACTTCTCGCTCGACCTCTTCTTCGGCGACAGCGCTCACCTCGTCGACGCGGGGCTCGGCGCGTACTACCCGTTCTCGCACGGCAACGTCGCGCCGTACGCGGGCGGCGGCATCAAGGTCGGCTGGACGAAGTTCGGCGGAGACGGCACGTTCGGGATGATCCCCTACGCCGCGCTCGGGGTCGTCTTCGGCCGCACCGCGTTTCCCCAGCTCAGGCTCGAGCTCGCCTACTTCCTCGCGACCTCGCGCGAGCGCGCCGCCGGGCAGACCGGCGACGGCGCCCGGGCGAACGGCCCGATGTTGACGCTCGGGCTCGGGTTCTAGCGCCGCCCTTCGCTGCGGACGTTCTCGCGGGCGCGGACGATCGCGCGCGTGGTGGCGTCGAGCTCGAGCTCCACGTGGCCGCGGGCGGGCTCCACCGCCTCGAGCTTCACGCGCCAGACGTTCCGGCCGCGCTCGAAGTGGGCGTCCTCGGCGCGGCAGGCGTAGCCGTGCTCGCGGCAGTAGGCGACGCCGCGGGCGGAGGCCTCCTCGGCGCTCATCGGGTGCGACGGCGGGGGCGGCGGGGCAGGCGCGGGTGCCGGGGTCGGCGGCGGAGGAGGAGGGGGGCGCGGCGCGGGCGGCGGCGGGCGCGGCGCATGCGCCGGCGACCGCGAGCAGGCAGATGAGGGCGGGGACACGTCGCACTCGTCCCCAGGATCACCGCGGCCGCCCCGAGTCCACAGGGCAGACCACGCGGATCCGGTGGCGGGTTAACGCAGCGCCGCTTTATACGCGCGCGTCGCGCGGCTTCGGCGGCTCGCCGTCGCCACCGGTCAGGTCGAGGTCCTCGTCGTCGTCCTTGCGACCCTGCACGAACAGGACGATGACGAGGATGACGACCGGCGCGAGGTAGAGAGCCCCCTCGAACCAGTGGCCGGCGTGGGCGATGGGAAGCGTCGTGATCATGATTGAGCCGATGCGGATAGGAGCCAGAGGCCGAGGCTGGTGAAGCCGACCATAATGGCCAGCATCCAGTATTGCGAGCGCGTCGCGTCCCTGACGCGACGGTAGACCGTCAGGGCGCGGTCGTGGGCGAGCGTCAGGCCCGCCGCGTGGCCGAGCACGAGCGCGGCCACCTGGACGTACCAGATGCCGGTCGCCGTGATGACGTTGTAGTCGATGGTCGCCGCGGCGGTGCCGAAGAGGTCTGAGCCGTTGCCGAGCGGGTCGGACGCCAGCGACGCCATCGCCTGGCCCTGGTAGGCGAGCAGCGAGAAGTAGTGCGCGACGACGTACGCCAGCGCGATGGGGATCAGCGAGTGCGCGAAGCTCCGCGCGAGCTCGCCCTGGTCGTGGCGGCCGCCGATCGAGCCCATGCCCGCGATGCCCGCGCGGTACAGGCCGCCGACGAAGCAGACCATGAACAGCAGGCCGATCGTGAACGTGATCTCGAGCGCGGTCTCCTGCGAGAAGCCGAGGTTGACGAAGCGCGGCTGGAGCCACGGCGCCACCCCGTTCGTGCCCGTCCAGAGGCTCCCCTGCGACAGGCCGTCGAAGCTCGTCGTGCCGATCATCGTGCACAGCAGCGCGACGGTGCCGGGCACCGTGTCGAGGTGCGGCGCGCCCGCCAGCGGCGGCCGGCTGTGGACGGCGCGGTCGTGCCAGTGCAGCGGCGCGAGCTTCGAGAACATGTTGAAGTAGACGGAGAACGCGTCGGCGCGCCGCGTCCACGTGTCGATCCCGTAGACGCTCATGCCGATGAGCTGGGTGGCCGCGTAGAGCAGCGCGAGGACGGCGAGGATGCTCGGGTCGTCGCGGTGGGCGTAGACGTGCTCGAC
>JBJMQK010000645.1:0-3764 GCA_045802735.1 Anaeromyxobacteraceae bacterium
GCGTCCTGCGCCCGCGCGAGCTCGGAGAGCGCGTCGGCGCTCCCCGGCTCGGCGTCGAGCGCGCGCTGGAAGGCGGCGATCGCGTCGGCGTGCTCGCCCGCGGCGAGGTGGACCATGCCCGCGGTCATCTGCACCGGCGCGAGCCGATCGTCGGCGTCGAGGGCCCGGCGCGCGCTCGCCCGCGCCTCGGCCAGGAACCGCGCGTCCTTCGAGAGGTCGTACTTGCGCAGGAGCGCCTCGGCCCGGCCGGCGTGCGCGAGCGCGTACGCCGGATCCTGCGCCAGCGCCGCGTCGAGCACCGCGATGGCGCTGTCGAGGTTCTCGGCGCGGTCGTAGCGCTGCAGGTAGCCTCGCCCCTGCAGGTAGAACTCGTAGGCGCCCGGCGCCGGCATCGCCTCGCCGAGCTTGCGGCGCGCGTCGGGGGCGAGCTGGAGGTCGAGCATCTCGGCGATGCGCTCGAGGAGACGCGCCTGCAGCGCGGGGTCGCCGCGCGGCGCCTCGACGTCGCGCGCGGCGACGACGAGCGCGTTGCCGGTGTCGACGAGCTCCGTCGTGACGACGACCCGATCGCGCTCCCAGTGGACGCTGCCGCCGATCGCGAGCGTCGCGCCGAAGGCGGAGCGCGCCTCGCGCGCGCTCGTCACCTTCTCCTTCAGCACCTCGCTCGCCGCGACGACGCTCACCGCGGTCCTGAACTGCTCGAGCTGGCGGAGCTTGTTCGTCACGACCTCGCCGAGCCCGGCAGAGAACGCGGCGTCCGCGGGCGAGGCGCCGACCTCGCGGAAGGGGAGCACCGCGAGGCGGCGCTCCGAGGGGAGCCGCGCAGGGCGGATCCAGTCCGAGACGCGGTGGCGCGCGGAGGGCGAGACCGCGACCACCGCGACCGCGAGCACCGCCGCGGCGAGCGCGCCGGCGGTCGCCCTCCTGCGGACGACCCCGGCGCGGGCGCGGCGCCGCGTCCTCACGCGCGCGACGGCGTCCGGGGCGCCAGCGACCTCGAGCTCCTCCTGGATGCGGCGCAGCGCGGAGACGACCTCGCCGCCGTCGCGCGGGCGCTTCACCGGGTCCGGATCGAGCATCCGCGCGAGCAGCGCCCCGAGCTCCGGCGCCGCCTCGACGCGCATCACCGGCACCGGCTCGCCGTCCCGCGCACCCGCCCCGGCGCGGAACGGCAGCTCGCGCGTCACGAGCTGCCACACCAGCGCGCCGAGCGCGTACACGTCGCTGCGCTCGTCCTCGGGTGCGCCCCGCCGCTGCTCGGGCGCCATGTACGCCGGCGTACCGCCCTCGGCGCGCGGGACGCCGAACGCGTGCGCGAGCCCGAAGTCGAGGACCTTCACCCGGCCGTCGTCGCACAGGAAGACGTTCGCCGGCTTGAGGTCGCGGTGGACGACGCCGCGCGCGTGGGCGAAGGCGACGGCGTCGCAGACGGCGGCCGCGATGCGGAGCGCCTCGCCGAGCGGGAACGGCGCGCGCGCCAGCCGCTCCGCCAGCGACTCCCCGCGGAGGAGTTCGAGGACGAGGTACGGCCCCTCGGCGGAGCGGCCGACCTCGTGCAGCGCGACGATGTTCGGGTGATCGAGCCGGCCGGCGACCTCCGCCTCGGCGAGCAGGCGCTCCTCGCGGAGGGCGGCGTGGCGCGAGGCGCGCACCGCCTTGAACGCCACCGCGCGGCCATCGGCGAGGTCCTTCGCCTCCCACACGACGCCGAAGCCGCCGCGGCCGATCTCGCGCACCAGCTCGAACCGACCGACGACGGCGCCGGGCAGGAGGACGTGCTCCCAGGCGCTGCCGAGCGAGACCTCCGGCGCGTGCGCCAGCTCCTTCAGCAGCGCCGACAGCGAGAGCGGGACGGGAGCGGCCGCGCGATCAGGCACAGGGTGACGCTCCAGCATGAAGACTTCCCCCGCTCCCCCCGACGGCCGGTGCGCTCGCGATCATTCGGCATCTTCGCGCACGTCGAGTCAAGGCGACCCGCCGCCGGGTCCCCGCGAGGGGGACCCGGGAATCATGGCGCGATCCCGGGAGCGGCGCACGGTCACCGACCGTTCGGATGGCGCAGCGTGCGCCGAGACGCCTGACCGTGGCAGCCCGGGCCTACTCCGGCACCTGCTCCAGGACGGCGTCGCCGTGCGCGTCGCGCACCGTCCCCTTCACCTGGAGGAGCTCGTACCACTTGTGGAACGCCTCGATGAAGACGATCGCCATGAGGAGCATGAGCGTCGCGGAGAGCGTCACCTTGAGCCAGTCGCCCTTCGGCAGGTAGTTGTCGCGGATGTTGAGGAACCCCGCGGTCATCGTCACGGGGATCATGAAGATCCCGGGCACGGCGCTCACCCACGCGTACCGCGCCTTCCCGAGCCGGATGAGCATGGTCGTCGCGATGATGAGGCCGCACGTCGCGAGGAGCTGGTTCGACATGCCGAAGAGCGGCCAGATCGAGCCGATGTCGCCGGTGTAGACGAGGTAACCCCAGGCGAACGTGAAAACGAAGCTCGTGATGACGATGCCCGGCATCCACTTCTTCTCGTTCATCTTCGGCCAGGCGTGGCCCACGAGCTCCTGGAGCATGTAGCGCCCGACGCGCGTGCCGGTGTCCACCGCGGTGAGGATGAACACCGCCTCGAACAGGATGGCGAAGTGGTCCCAGTAGCCCGCCAGGTGCTTCATGAACGGGATGGACGAGAAGATGTACGCCATGCCGACGGCGAGCGACACCGCGCCGCCCGGGCGGCCCTGGAGCTTCTCGCCGACGGCGGCCGCGAGCTCCGGCAGGTGCACCGGCGCCATCCCGAGCTTCGCGAACGCCGCGGGCGCGGTGTTGATCGCGAAGTAGTCGGCCGGCACGAGCACGCAGGCCGCGATGAGCGCCATGATCGCGACGACGCCCTCGGTCAGCATCGCTCCGTAACCGACGAACAGGACGTCGCGCTCGTTCGCGAGCATCTTGGGCGTCGTGCCGGTGCCGATGATCGCGTGGAACCCGGAGAGCGCCCCGCAGGCGATGGTGATGAAGATGAACGGGAACATCGCGCCGGGGATGACGGGGCCGCCGCCGTGGATCCACTTCGTCACCGCGGGCATCTGCAGCGTCGGGTGCACGAAGAAGATGCCCACCACCAGCGCCAGGACGGTGCCGATCTTGAGGTAGGTCGAGAGGTAGTCGCGCGGGCAGAGCAGGAGCCACACCGGCAGCACTGACGCGACGAACCCGTACATCGGGATGATGACCGAGATCGCCGGCTTCGAGAGCGTCAGCCAGCGCGCGAACGTCGGATCCGCGGCGACGTACGGACCCGCCCACAGCGCGAGCGCGAGGAGCACCACGCCGATGACGCTCGCCTCCGCGATCGCCGACGGCTTGCCCTTCCGCAGGACGTACATCCACACGCCCATGAGCAGCGCGATGGGCATCGTGGCGAGCACCGTGAACGTGCCCCAGGCGCTCTCAGCGAGCGCGTTCACGACGGCGATCGAGAGGCCCGCCAGCGTGAGGACAAGGATGAAGAGGATCGCGAACGAGGCCACGATCCCGGTGCGCTTGCCGATCTCGTACTCGGCGATGAGCGACAGGCTCTTGCCCTTGTGCCGCACCGAGGCGAAGAGCACGACCATGTCGTGCACCGCGCCGCCGAGGACGCAGCCGACGATGATCCAGAGCGCGCCCGGCGCGTACCCGAACTGCGCCGCAATCACAGGACCGATGAGAGTGACCGCCGCCGCGATCGCTGAGAAGTGTGGCCCGAAGAGCACGAAGCGGTTTG
>JBJMQK010000703.1:0-7037 GCA_045802735.1 Anaeromyxobacteraceae bacterium
GCTCGGCGTCGAGATCCAGCGCGGACCGGTCGTCCCCTTCGCGAACCCCGAACACTTCTTCCACCGCGCGAGGGCGCTCGCGGAGCGCGAGGGCTGGTTCTGGGCGAACCAGTTCGAGAACCTCGCGAACGGCGACTTCCACGCCGAGACCACGGGCCCCGAGATCCTCGCGCAGTGCGAGGGGCGGGTGGACGTGCTCGTCTCGTCCGTCGGCACCGGCGGGACGATCTCGGGCGTGAGCCGTCACCTCAAGTCGAGGCGTCCCGAGACGCGCGTCGTGCTCGCCGATCCCGCGGGGTCGGGGCTGTACTCCTGGGTGAAGGAGGGCAAGGTCGAGGGGACCGGCACGTCGATCACCGAGGGCATCGGCATCATGCGCGTCACCGAGAACTTCCGGCGCGCGCAGATCGACGAGGCGATGCGCGTCTCGGATCAGGAGATGATCGAGATGCTGTACCACCTGGCGCGCGAGGACGCGCTCGTGGTCGGGACGTCCGCCGCCCTGAACGTGCGCGCCGCCTACGAGATCGCGCGGCGCCACCCGGGCGAGGGGCTCCGCATCGTCACCTTCCTCTGCGACCACGGCAGCCGCTACGCGTCGAAGGTCTTCGACCGGGCGTTCCTCGCCTCGAAGGGGCTCGAGGCGAGGGCGCTCACGTAGCGGCGAAGGACTCCCGCGGCGTCAGGCTCCGGCCGGCTGCTGCCGGCCGCGCTTCCCCTTCGGCGCTTCGACCTCGGGGCTCGCCGCGCGCCCGCGCCAGAACTGCCGCGGCGCGAGGCAGAGCAGCATGAGCACGCCCTGCGACGCCACGAACCCGGACAGCGCGTAGAACGCGCTGTCCATGAATCCGTAGGAGTGCAGGCCGACGCCGAGCATGTTCACGCCGAACCAGGAGAGGCTGGTGATGACGTTCCCGAAGATCGCCATCGCCATGATGCCCTTCTCCCGCACGAACCCCGCCCACCGGGCGTGCAGGATGATCGCGTTCCAGAGCACGATGAGGAGCGCGCCGTTCTCCTTGGGATCCCAGCCCCAGAAGCGGCCCCACGACTGATCGGCCCAGATGCCGCCGAGCACCGTGCCCACGAAGCTGAAGAGCAGCGCGAAGCAGATGACGCCGTAGGTCATGCCGCCGATCGCCTTGGTCGTCGCGGCGTCGAGGCGCGGCGCGAGGTGCTTGCGCAGCGTGTAGCCGATGGCGAGGGCGCCGGCGAGGAAGGTGCCGCTGTAACCGATGGTGATCGTGACGACGTGCGTCGCGAGCCAGAAGTTCGAGTCGAGCACCGCCCGCATCATCTCCATGGTGTCGCCGTCGCCGGTGAGGTGGTGCGCCACGATGAGCGAGGCGAACCCCGACGCCGCCGCGACCGCCGTGCCGAAGCCGCGGCGGTAGATGCGCTCGGCGACGACGCCGAGCAGGACCGCGCCCCAGCCGACGAACACCGCCGACGAGTAGAGGTTCGTGACCGGCGGGCGGCCCTGCAGGATGACGCGCGAGACGAGGCCGCCCGTGTGCACGATGGCGCCCGCGACGAGCAGCGCGAACGCCGTCGGCTGCAGGAGCTGCGGCTTCCAGAGCCAGGAGGCGAACAGCACGAGCAGCGCGAGCACGTAGATCACCATGCCGGCGTAGAACGGCTGCAGGCGGTTGAAGAGCAGCTCGTGGCCAGCCTCGTGCTCGGCGTCGGGGCGCGTCGCCTTGATCGCGCCGGAGACGGTCGCCAGGGCGGCGTTGAAGGTGGCCGGGTCCTGCGCGCGGTACGCCGCTCCGACGCGCGCCCATGCTGCGAGCGTGGCGTCGGCGTCGGACGCGCCGCTCGAGAGCACCTCGCCCACGCTGCGCCAGCCGTCGCCGGTCGTCCCCGCCCGCGGCGTGAGCGGACGGAAGAAGGCGAGCTGCGTGAGCGACTCGTGGCGCGCGGCGGCGCCGGGGCCGGTGCGCGCCGCGAGCTCCGCGGCGAGGCCCGGCGTCCCGTCGAGCTGCATCGTGTTCTTGAGGCGGTAGTACAGGTAGACGCGGTCGAACAGGTTCACGATCGCGCTCTGGAAGCGCGTTCGCTGCTGCGCCTCGATGGCGTGGGCGGCCTGCGCCTGCTTCTGGATCTCGTCGAGGTGCGGCGCGAGCGTCGTGAACGGGAAGTAGCGGTTCGACGTCTGCTGCACGCGCAGGAGCCCGAGCACCTCGGGGTCGTTGATGACGAACACCGGCTGCGAGTCGGCCACCTCCGGCCGGAACATGACGTCGAGGAGCCACTCGTCGGCGCCGACGGTGCGGTCGTCGTGGCGGAAGCTCTGCTGGCTCCGGATCATGAGGAGCGAGTTGCGCGCCACCGAGTCGATGGGCTTCACGCGCCCGCCCTCGAGGACGGGGAGCCGCCCGAACGCGTCGACGTCGAACCCGCGCACGTTGCCGGGCGGGAGCGCGCCCAGGGCGACCCCGACGACGGCGAGCGCGCCTGCCACCCACGGAGCGTATCGAAGGAGCTTGGCGTTCATGTCAGGCCTCCACTGCTGCGGGACGGGGCGGCTGCACCGCACCCTGCTGGCGCCGCAGCCCGCGGCGCAGCGAGATCGCGAAGTGCACGAGCAGCCCGAGCGTCACGAGGGCGCACGAGATGTAGGGGAGCAGCCAGCCCGGGTTCGCCACCACCTGCAGGATCGAGAGCGTGTCGCCCTTGCCGAAGCTCGCCTGGTAGAAGGCCTTGCCGTCGTAGCGCAGCGGCTGGTTCATGTAGATGAGGACGTCCCGCTCCTCGCCGCGCCCGGGGTTCGAGAGGTGGACGAGGCTCGAGAAGTTCTTCGGGATGTCGGTGCCCGGGTAGACGTCGTGGCTGAACTTCTTGAGCGTCATCGAGTAGGGCAGGTACTGGCGCCGCGCGCGCATCTGGAGGACGTAGCTCCGCCCCTCGTGCGTGAACGACTGCGGCGCGCCGAGCGCGTTCGAGATGAGGAACGTCCCGTAGCTCCTGCCGCCCGCGATCGCCTCGACGAACGCCGCGGTGGTGTTCATCTGGTCGTCGCGCGTCACCGGCGCGAGCGGCCGCACGGCGATGCCGGTGCCGATGCCGGCGCTCGCCACCGTCGGCGGATCGTTCGGCTGGCGCGTCGCGATCTCGGCGTTCTCGAGGTAGCGCTTCACGTGCAGCGTGAGCGGCGTGCCCGGGACGGCGATGTCGCGCTCGCGCGCGAGGAGCGACTGGGGGACGCCGTAGACGTCCTCGTACTGGGGGTCCGTCGTGTCGACGACCGTGAGCTCCTGCTCGCGCGGGCTCTCGATGAAGGAGAGCGTCTGGCCCTCCTCGATCGCGAGCTGCGACTCCTTCTGGAACGCGCTCGTCACGAACTCGCCGACGACGAGCAGGATGAGGCCGGCGTGCACGATCCAGAGGCCCGCCTTCTTCCACGACAGCTCGAGCCGGCGGAGCTGCGCTGCGAGGAGGTTCGCCGCGAGCACGAGCCCGACGAGCGCGCCGCCCGGGAAGATCGCGATCGACCAGCCGGCGCCGGGGACGTCCCACCACACGAAGAACGAGCGGATGTACGCGTTCACGGCGCCGAGCGTGCCGAGGTGCACCTGGGCGAGCGTGCAGGCGACGACGAGGATCATCAGCGACGCGAGGCAGACGATCGTGAGCTTCAGGGACGTGATGCCGTCCCAGAGCCGCATGTGGATGGGCTTAGTCAAAGCGGAGGCTCTCCAGAAGGCGCATGAAATCGCCGCGGGCGGCACCGACGGCCTCGGCGTCGCCAACCATCTTCACGAACCAGCTATTCCCACCGCTGGTGAGGAGGCCGGCGACCATGCGGCTCTTCGCCTGTCCCTCGCTCGTGAAGTCGTACACCGAGACGCTCCCCGCGGGGGCCTTCACCGCCTTGCGCGACGAGGCGAGCGACGCCTCGTCCAGCGGGGCGAGGCCGATCTGACCGCGCCAGCGGTTCACGTTCGCGAGCTCGCCGCCGGCGGGGCCGGGCAGCACCACCACCGACACGTCGATCTTGCCGCGCGACGCGGGCTTGAGCGTCGCGTAGCGCATCCCGCCGCTCTTCGCGTCCTGCGCCCAGCCCTTGGGGAGGTTCCAGCGGAGCCCCTCGCCCTGGCCCGGCGCTGGCGGCCGTGGGACGGCCTCCGCGCCCGGCGCGCCGGGAGGCATCGCGCCCATTCCGGCACCCATGGTGGGGGCCTGGGCCTCGGGCGCGCGCTTCACGCGGGCGTGGGTGACCTCCTCGCGCCGGCAGCCGGTGATGGCGAGCATGCCCGCCAGGAGGGTCGCAGCAGCGGCGCGCGAGCGAGTGGACGGGCGGCGAGCGCCCCCTACGGGTGAGTTGATATGCATCAAGGCACTATCCTACCCGAAACGCACGGAGGTGAAAGGTCATTCACCTCTTGGAGCGCTCCAGCGGGTCGCTGGTTTCGGAGTGGACCCGTCCGGCGTCAGAACATGTCGCCGAAGGCGATGTAGAGCGTGTCGTCGCCTCCGCGCGTCCGCCCCATCTCGATGCGCAGCAAGATCGTCCGGTCCCAGATGAAGCGGAGCCCCACGGCGGCGCCCGCCGCATCCACGGCCTCGAAGCCGGGCTGGCGCGCCCAGCCGGCGTCGACGCCCGCGCCGACGCCCCACTCCTGCGCCTTCCCCGCGAGGTGCGTCGTCAGGATGTTCACGCGCAGTTGCACATTGCCGAGCACTTTCTCGTCGCCCGCCAGGCGGTAGCGCGCGATGCCGCGCACCGTCCCGTAGCCGCCGAGGCCCTCGTTGTAGGCGATGCCCTCGTACAGCGTGCGCTCGAAGAACGGGACCGCCTCGGCGGCGGGTGCGGCGCGGCGGCCCGGCACGCCCGCGATCTTGCGGTCGTACAGCGCGCGCGTCGCGAGCGCGGCGCCAGGCCAGAGCGGCAGGTAGACGCGAGCAGCGGCGTCGTACCCGTGGAACGAGAAGTCGGAGACGCCGTCGAGCTGCGGCGCTGCGAACGCGGCGGCGCTGAGGAACACGCCGTGCCGCGTCCCCACGCCGCGGTCGCGCGAGTCGTAGACGAGGCCCGCCTCGCCGAGGGCGACGCGGCCGCCGCGCAAGCCCGAGGGTCGGGAGGCGAGGAGCAGCGCGCTCGGCCCGGCGACGTCCACGTCGAGGTAGCGGGCGCGCAGGTGGACGCCGAGCGGGCCGAGGAGGTTCACGCGCGCCCACCACGACGTGAAGATGCGGCGGTCGTGGTAGCGGTAGGGCTCCGGCGGCGATCCGAACCCCGGCGGGGTGGGGAGGCCGCCGAGGCGCGCCCCCTCGCCCCAGTAGGGCATCTGGTCGTCGTCGCCGACGTGGATGTTGATCGAGCTCGCGAGCGGGAGGTCGAGCAGGCGCTCGCCGCCGAGGGTGAGGTCCAGCGACCGCGGTCCGCGGGTCGCGTAGGAGAATCCGAGCGTCGCCGAGCGCTGGGCGTTCGGATGGCCCTCGATGCTGCGGTAGAAGAAGAGCGCCGCCCCGATCGTGAGGCCGACGTCGCTCCCGAACGCCAGGAGGGGGACGCCGGCGAAGTGCCAGCCGTTGAGGTCGATCGGCGCCTCGAGGATGGGCTCGCGCGGCGGATCGTCGCGCTCCTCCGGCGCCGCCGCGGCCGTGGCGAGGCACAGGAGCAGAGCGAGCGGCACCTCTCAAGGATGGCCCGCCCGTCGCGCCCGCGCACGGCGGACGCCGCGCAGCGCGAGGTAGGCGACGATGGCGAGGTTCGCGAGGACGAGCGCGACGCGCGACAGGCGGTGCGTGCGCAGGATCGCGCGGATCTCGAGGGGCAGCGGGAGCGCGGTCGCGGCGACGACGAGCCACGGGCCCCACGCGTAGGAGCGCCAGAGGCTGAAGCCCTCGAGCGCCGAGAGCGCGCCGTCGAGGAGGAGCGCGAGCTCGGCGAGGTGCATGCCGTGCGGGCTCGCCACCGTCGCGAGGGCGCGGCCGAGCGCGACGCTCCAGCGGCTCGCGACGTGCTCGCGCAGCGCGCGCGCCACCTCGCGCACGGTGGAGATCTCGCCGGTGGCGGCGAGGGCGACGAGCCCGAGCGCGAGGGCGACCGCGCCGACCGCCTTCACCGCCTTGTAGCGGACGATGAGCCGGACGCCGACGTCGTCCGGCGCGGCGTGGGAGGGCCGTCGTCGCACGCGCGAGGGGTAGCGCGGGAGCGGGCCCGGCGCGAGCCTCTCCGCGGGATGACGCACGTGATCGAGCGCAAGCCGCCGGCGGTCGTTGTCGCCGGAGCGGGTGACGCGCGGACGGGTGACGCACAGTGAAACCCATCCCGTCTGAGCGGCTTGGCGAGAAGGCTCTGTAAGCGCACGTTCACCTCCACTCAGGACGCGTGGTTTCGCCATGGGCCGTCACCCGCGGCAGCGCTTCCACAGCAGGGAGGCTCATCAGATGAAGAGGCTCGGAGCCGTCGTCGCGACGGCGTTGTTCTCGATGGCGGGGGAGGCGTACGCAGCGCCGCTCCCCGGTGGCTCACTCAACCCGACGCTCATCCCGAAGTACGTCGATCCCCTGCCGATCCCGGCGCAGATGCCGGCGGCCAGCGCCGACAGGTACGACGTCGCCGCGCGGCAGATCACGCAGCAGGTGCTACCGACGCCGCTGCCGGCGACGACGGTCTGGGGGTACGGGGCGAACGGCGCGGGGAACTTCAGCTACCCCGCCGCGACGATCGTCGCCCAGCACGGCTCGCCCACCAGGGTGACCTGGCGCAACGAGCTCGTCGACGCGAACGGGAAGCACCTGAAGCACCTCTTCACCATCGACCCGACGCTGCACTGGGCGAACCCACCGGGCCCGGTGGACTCGAGGCCGACGTTCTCCGTGACGCCCACGCCGTACACGGGGCCGGTGCCGCTCGTGACGCACCTGCATGGCGGGCACATCGCGCCGGAGAGCGACGGCTTCCCCGAGGCGTGGTTCCTGCCGGCCGCCACCGACATCACCCCGTGCCCCGCGCTCCCCGCCGCGCCGACGCCGGGCTGCTTCTACACGCAGGGCTCGAACTACGCGAACGCGCCCGGCGCCGCGGC
>JBJMQK010000296.1:0-7259 GCA_045802735.1 Anaeromyxobacteraceae bacterium
TGCCTCCCGGCGATCGGCCGTCCCTTCGAGTCGAGTCCTGCCTCGATGCGGTGGAGGAAAAGCGGCCGGTAGTAGCCGCCCTGGATGTCGTCCTCGCGCGTCCAGACGACCTTCACCGGCACGCCGGCCGCCTTCGCGACGTGCACCGCCTCGGAGACGAAGTCGGAGTTCGGGTTCGCGCGCCGGCCGAAGCCGCCGCCGAGGAACGTGGTGTGGATCCGCACCTTCTCCGGCGCGATCCCGAGGATGCGCGCCGCCGCCGCCTGGTCGCCGGTCTGGAACTGCGTGCCCGTCCAGATCTCGCACCCCTCCCCGTCCACGCGGACCGTGCAGTTGAGCGGCTCCATCGGCGCGTGCGCGAGGTACGGCACGTCGTACTCGGCGAGGAGCCGGCGCGGCGCCTTCTGGAGCGCGGCGTCGGCGTCGCCCTTCGCGAGCGCGACGGCGCCCGGCTTCGTCGCGAGCTCGCGGTACGACGCGAGCATCTTCTGCGAGTCGACCTCGGCGCCGGGGCCGAGGTCCCAGCTCACCTCGAGCGCGTCGCGCGCCTGCTGCGCGCTCCAGAAATCCTTGGCCACGACGGCGACGCCCGAAGGGACCTGCACGACCTGCTCGACGCCCCGCATGGCCTTCGCCTTCGCCGCGTCGAACGCCTTCACCTTGCCGCCGAACGCCGGGGCGCGCACGACGAGCGCCGTCCGCTGCCCGGGGACCTTCACGTCGATCCCGAACTGCGCCTTGCCGTTGACCTTCTCCGGCGCGTCGAGCCGCCGCGTCGGCTTTCCGATGAGCTTCCAGTCCTTCGGCTCCTTGAGCTTCACCGACGGCGCCGGCTCGAGCTTCGCGGCGGCCTCGGCGAGCGCGCCGTAGGAGAGCTTCTCGGAGCCGCGCAGCACGTGGCCGTTCTCGACGCGGAGGCGCCCGGGCTCGGACTTCCAGCGCTCCGCCGCCGCGCGGACGAGCATGTCGCGGGCCGTCGCGCCGACGGTGCGGTAGCGCTCGAACTCGGACCAGGTGCTCGACGAGCCGCCGGTCATCTGCATGCCGAAGACGGTGTGCGCGTACACCGGCGCCGCGGGGGCGTGCTCCACGCGGACCTTCGTCCAGTCGCAGTCGAGCTCCTCGGCGACGAGCATCGCGACCGTCGTCCAGATGCCCTGGCCCATCTCCGAGTGCGAGAGGAGGACGGTCACGGTGTCGTCCGGCGCGATGCGCAGGAACGCGTTCGGCGGCGGCGGGGGCGCCTTGGGCTGCGGGCCCGGCGCGGCGCGCGCGACCTTGAGCGGCACGTGAAACGCGAGGACGAGCCCTGCCCCGCCGATCGCCGTCGTCCTGAGGAAGCTGCGCCGGGAGATGGCGGTCATCGCTCGGCCCTCTGGAGCTTGCGGGCGGCGGCGCGCACCGCCTCGCGGATGCGCTGGTACGTGCCGCAGCGGCAGATATTCCCGGAGAGCGCCTCGTCGATCTGCGCGTCGGAGGGCTTTGGGTTCGAGGCGAGCAGCGCCGCCGCCGCCATGATCTGGCCGCTCTGGCAGTAGCCGCACTGGACGACGTCGTGCTCGAGCCAGGCGCGCTGCACCGGGTGCGAGCCGTCCGGGGAGAGGCCCTCGATCGTCGTCACCTTTCGGCGGCCCACCTCGCCGACCGGCGTCACGCAGGCGCGCACCGCCTCGCCGTCGAGATGGACCGTGCAGGCGCCGCACTGTGCGATGCCGCAGCCGTACTTCACGCCGGTGAAGCCGAGGACGTCGCGCAGCACCCAGAGGAGCGGCATCTCGGCGGGTGCGTCGACCTCCCGCACGGCCCCGTTCACGTCGAGCTTCATGGCCTCTTGCCTCCACGCGCCGGACGAGCGCGTCGGGGCACCGTCTAACGGGGGGCGGACGGCGCGTCACCGCGAGGCCGGGCGCGCACCCCGCGAAGGGCTGCCCCGAACCGCTCACACCGCCGGCGCGCCGCCGCGCGAGAGCCGCTCGGCGACCGCTTCGAGGGCGGCGACGTCGAGCGGCTTCTCGAGGACGGGCTGCGGCTGGCCAGCCAGGAAGGCCCGCGCCGCCTCGCTCGAGGCGCCGCCGGTGAGGAACGCGAGGCGCGTCGCCTGCGCCGGCGCGCGCGCCGAGAGCTCGCGATACAGCCGCTCGCCGCCGCCGTCGGCCATCATGACGTCGCACAGCACGAGGTCAAAGGTCGCCTGGGCCGCGCAGGCGAGCCCCTGCGCCACGCCGTCGGCGGTCACGAGGTCGAAGCGCGGGTCGAGGAGCCGGCGCAGCGAGGCGAGCAGCGCCGCGTCGTCGTCGACGACGAGGAGCCGCCTGCGCGGGGGCGCGGGCGTCGCGCGCGCGGGGGCGGCCGGTTCCTGCGCCGCGTCGGCGGCGGGGAGGGTCACGATCGCGACCGTGCCGCGCCCGGCCTCGCTCTCGAGGCACAGATCGCCGCCGAGGCTGCCGATGAGGCCGCGCGAGACGGCGAGCCCGAGCCCCGTCCCGACGCCGAACGGCTTCGTGCTGAAGAACGGCTCGAAGACGCGCTCGAGCACCTCGGCTGCGATGCCGGCGCCGTCGTCGCGCACGGTGACGCGCACCCGGCCGCCGCTGCGCTCGGCCGCGATCTCCACCTTCCCGGCGCGCCCCTCGGGCACGGCCTGTGCCCCGTTCACCACGAGGTTCACGAGCACCTGCACGAGCATGCTCTCCTGGGCCCGGACGTGGATCCCCGGCCGCGTGAGGTCGAGGAGCGCCACGCGATCGGGGCTGCGGGCGCGGGCGATGCGCAGCGCCTCGCGGGTGACCGCGGCCACCGAGACGCTCTCCGCGCCCCCCTTCGCCGCGGCGAGGCGGCCCGCGTCGAGGAGCTGCCTCACGATGCGGGCGATGCGCTGCGACGCCGCCCTGGCGTCGCGGACGCACTCGAGCGCGTCGTCGGGGAGCGTGCGCGCGGCGAGCTGCTCCTCGAGGTACTCGAGGTTCGCCGAGACCACCGCCGTCGGGTTGTTCACCTCGTGCGCGACGCCCGCCGCGAACTGGCCCAGGGCGGCGAGCTTCTCCGAGCGCCCGAGCGCCTGGTGCGCCCGGGCGAGCTCCGCCGTGCGCACCTCCACGGCGGTCTCGAGCCGGCCGCGCAGCTCGGCGAGCGCGTGGGCGTCGGCGCTGAAGCGCGAGGTGAGCACGTACCCGACGACGCCGACCGGGACGACGAAGGCCAGGTCGAGGAGATAGGGGGCCTGCACGACCTCCGCGGCGACGAGCGCGTCGTTCGTGGCGAGCGCGACGAGGACCACCAGCGCGAGCGTGTGCGTCGCGGCGTGCGCCACGCCCCGGCGCCAGGCGACGGCGTAGCGCGCGAGGAGCGGCAGGAAGGCGACGACGAGGGCGACGAGGACCACGTCGCCGAGCGGCGTCGTGGCGCACTCATGGTACACGGCGCGGAGCGGCTCGAAGGCGCGCTCGCGGTACGCGTCGCGGTAGACGAGGCCCGGCGCGAGGGCCGCTGCGCCCACCGCGGCCGCGACGGGGACCGCCCAGCGCGCGGCGCGCGTGCGGCGTCCCAGGAAGGCGTCGGTGTACAGGAACCAGCACGCGACGTGGAGCGCCGCGAACACGAGCTGCAGGCGCGCGAACGCGACGACGACCGCCGTCGAGGTGGCGATGGAGATCGGGACGTTGCACGCGGAGAACGCGGCCGTCGTGAGCGCCACGCGCGCGAACCAGCGCTGGTCCCGCCACCCCGGCGCGAGCGCGAAGCGGCGAGACAGCGCCGCGACGTACAGCGCCAGCGCCGACGTCATCAGCGCGAGCGCCACGACGAACGTCATCCACCCACCTCGAACGTGCCCTCCGGGCGCACGTGCATCCGCTGCACCGTCGCATACGCTCGGCCCGCGCGCGAAGTGGAATGGGTGCGAATTGACCCGGGGTGGTGCCGCCACGGTGGTGCCGCCACCCGCTTTCAGCCAAAGAACAGCCGCACGACGACCACGGACGCCGCGAACCCGACGGCGTCCGCGACGAGCGCCGCGGGCAGCGTGTGGCGCGCGCGCGTGATCGACACGGCGCCCATGTACACGGCGAGCACGTAGAAGGTGGTCTCGGTGGAGCCCGCCATCACCGACACGAGCCGGCCGGCGTAGCCGTCGGGGCCCTCGGCCTTGAGGACGTCCCCCACGACGCCGAGCGCCGCGCCGCCCGAGAGCGGCCGCACGAGGAGGAGCGGCAGGACCGACGCGGGGATGCCGACGCGCGAGGTGACGGGCGCGAGCGCGCCGGCGAGGAGGTCCATCGCGCCCGAGGTCCGCAGCACGGCGAGCGCCACGAGGACGGCGACGAGCGGCGGGACGATGCGCACGCCGGTCTCGAAGCCCTCCTTCGCGCCCGCGACGAAGGCCCCGTAGACGTTCACGCCGCGGAGGAGCGCGTACAGCGGGATCCCCGCGACGAGGAGCGGGATCGCCCAGCGCGAGGCGAGCTCGAGCGCGATCCTCACGCGCCGTCTCGGCGGCGGCGCCCCGCGCGCGCGAGGAGCTTCGCCGCGACCACCGCGGCGGTCGCGGCGCAGGCGGTCGCGACGACGGTCGGGCCGAGGATCGCCGCGGGCGTGCGCGAGCCGGCGGCGGCGCGGAGCGCGATGACGGTCGCCGGGACGAGCTGGAGCGAGGCGCTGTTGAGCGCGCAGAAGAGCGCCTGCGCATCGCTCGCGACCCCCTTCTCCGGGTTCAGCTCGTCGAGGCGGCGCATGGCCTCGAGGCCGAACGGCGTCGCGGCGTTGCCGAGCCCGAGCATGTTGGCCGCGACGTTCATCACCATCGCGCCCATCGCCGGGTGCTCCGGCGGGACCTCCGGGAAGAGCCGGCGCAGGAGCGGCCGCGCGAGCCGGGCGACGAGCGCGACGAGCCCCGCCTCCTCGGCGACGCGCATGAGGCCGAGCCAGAGCGCCATGACGCCCACGAGCCCGAGCGCGAGCGTCACGGCGCGCTGCGCTGCGTCCGTGATGGCCGGGGTGAGGGAGTCCACCCGCCCCGTCGCCGCGGCGACCGCGACGCCGGCGGCGAGCAACAGCGCGAGGACGGCGCTCATCGGGGTCGATTGTCCCAGCGGCGGGGGGGCGAAGCGAATTTTTGGAAGGCGAGTCCGTCCGGGAGCAAGAAGGGCCCATGCGAAGCCTCGTCCCCGCGCTCGTCGCCGCCGCCCTGGGCGCGGCCGCCGTCCCGGCCGCCGCGGCGCCGAGGGCGGAGCCTGCGAAGGCCGCGCCGGAGAAGGCACGAGCGGAGCCGCGCTCCGCGCTCGACCTCCCCCGCCCCGCCGGGCCGGAGTGGTTCGGCATCTACCTCCTCGGCAAGAAGGCCGGCTGGTCGCGGATCTCGCTCGGGTTCGAGCTGTACGAGGGCAAGCGCCGCTTCGTCGGGCGCGCCGAGTCCACCATCTCCGCCACCGTCGGCCCGCGCACGGTGGAGCGATCGCAGCTCGACGAGAAGGTGTACGAGGCGCGGCCCGGCGGCCGCCTCGTGGCGTTCTCGTCGCGCCACGCCGGCGACGGCGGCGATCGGATCGTCCAGGGGCGCTGCACGACGGCGGGCTGCACGGTCGTGCTCTCCGCCGAGGGCAAGCGCGAGGAGCGCAAGATCCCGCCGGTCGCCGAGACGGTGGACGAGGCGGACGCGGGGCGGCTCGCCGCCGTGCGCCGCGGCGAGGTGCGCGGCGTGCAGCTCGACCTCGAGTCGCTGCGCGTGAAGAAGATGATCGACCGCTTCACCGGCGACGCCAGGGTCGCCGCGGGGGGCGTCGAGGCGTTGGTCGCCGTCGTCGACGAGATGGAGGAGGGCGACCGCGCCGCGACGCGCCTGTCGGTGGCGAAGGACGGCCGCATCGTGGAGATGCGCCTCGGCGACTCCATCGTGGCGCGCGCCGAGCCGGAGGAGACGGCGAAGCGCCTCGACAAGGTGGACCTCTTCGCGATGACGCGCGTGAAGCTGCCGGGGCCGTTGCCGCGCGGTGTCCCGGAGGAGATCGCCTACCGCGTGCGCGGCATGCCCAAGGAGTTCCAGCTCCCCGACCCGCGGCAGTCCTGGGCGGCGGGGCCGGACGGCACCGTCGTGCTCACGGTGGCGGCGCGCGTCCCCGCGGCGGAGGACCCGAAGCGCGACGCGCCGCGGAACGGCAAGGTCGCGAGGGGCGACGAGGACCTCCTCGCGCCGACGCCGGAGGTCGACTCCGACGCGCCGGAGATCCGCGCGCTCGCGAAGAAGGTGCTGGGCGACACGCAGGGCGTCTTCGCCGCGAGCACGAAGCTCGCGCACTTCGTCTTCGAGCGCCTCGAGAAGGCCTACGGCGTCTCGCGCGACCGGGCGACGGAGGTGCTCGCGCTCGGCAAGGGGGATTGCACGGAGCACGCCCTGCTCTTCACCGCGCTCGCGCGCGCCGCCGGCATCCCGGCGCGGCAGGTGCACGGGCTCGTCTACGCGCAGTACGACGACAAGATCCCCGCGCTCTACTGGCACGCCTGGGTGGAGGTGAAGAGCGGCGAGGAGTGGATCGCGGTCGACCCCACCTTCGATCAGCCCGTCGCCGACGCGACGCACGTGGCGCTCGGCCGCAGCACGCAGGTGGACACCGTGGGCCTCCTCGGCGCGCTCGAGATCGTGGGCGTCGACGCGAAGCCCGCGGCTCGACTGACTCACCAATAATGAGCACGCGAGCGAAGCGAGCGCGCCGGGGCGCCAGCGCGGGAGCGGCGAAGCCGCGCGCGCTGGCGCACGGGACCCGGCGAGCAGGGTGGGACTCCGACGAGCTTCGCTCGGCGGGGCGGGGCGCAGCCCCGTGAGAAGTTGATTTCGCGCCGCGGAGCGGGTGTCATGGCGCCCCAACTGCCGGAGGGCCCATCCCGATGAACGGTCTCGACCACGTCGCCATCCTCGTCTCCGATCTCGACGCCGCGATCCGCCTCTACCGCGACGTGTACGGCCTCGAGCTCGCCGAGGTGGAGGAGGTGCCGAGCGAGAAGGTGCGCGTCGCCATCTTCGGCCACGGCGCCGGCCGCATCGAGCTCGTCTCCCCGTCGGGCCCCGACAGCCCGATGGCGAAGGCGATGGCGGCGCTGAAGGAGCAGGGGGCGCCGCTCCTCGACGAAAAGCCGCGCGCCGGCGCCGGCGGCGCGAAGGTCGCCTTCGTGCATCCGAAGGGCAGCCGCGGCGTGCTCGTCGAGCTGCGCGAGGGCCCCAAGAACCACCCGTGAGCCGCGCGGGATTCCTTGACCGGCGCGCGCGGCGC
>JBJMQK010000300.1:0-3877 GCA_045802735.1 Anaeromyxobacteraceae bacterium
CGCGCCGAGGAGCGCCACGTTGAGGCTGCGCGCGTTGGGCAGCTTCGTCTCGTCCACGAGCGAGGGCGGCAGGAGGAGGCCGCCCGGCCTGAGCAAGGGCCGCGTCACCTCGACCTCGGACGGCGCCAGCACGAGCAGGAAGTCGGCCTCGCCGCGCGGCACCATCGGCGAGAGCACCCGCCGGCCGAAGCGCACGTCGGAGGTGACGGAGCCCCCGCGCTGGCTCATCCCGTGGACCTCCGCCTTCTTCACGTCGAGGCCGGCCCGCACCGCCGCGTCGGCGAGGATGTCGGACGCCTTGAGGACGCCCTGACCGCCGAGGCCCGCGAGGATCACGTTGTAGACCTTGTCCATCCCGTCATTCCTCCGCGCAGCCGGCGCAGGCGAGCTCGGCGCGGCGATCGGCCCCGACCTTCTCCCACTTGCGGATCTCCGCGGCGGCGAGGATGCACGGCCGGCGCGAGATGACGACCGACAGCTCGCGCGCGGCGAGCCGCTCGGCGAGGAGCTTCTCGAAGCCCGTCGGATCGGCGTAGGCGTCGACGATGTCGACGTGCAGGCCCATGGCCCGCGCGATCCCCTCGATCGAGACCTTCCCCGTCGGCGCGTGCTCGAGGGTGCGGCCGGTGCCGGGGTGCTCCTGCTGGCCGGTCATGGCGGTCGTGCCGTTGTCGAGCACGAGCACCACGTGGCCGGTGGCGGGCGGGTTGTAGACCGCCTCGACGAGGCCGGAGATGCCGGAGTGGACGAAGGTCGAGTCGCCGATGACCGACACGACGCGCCGCGCCTGCTCGGGCGGGAGCACGTGCCGCAGGCCGAGGCCCACGCCGATCGACGCTCCCATGGCGACGCAGGTGTCCATCGCCTCGTAGGGCGACAGCGCACCGAGCGTGTAGCAGCCGATGTCGCCCGCGACGATGCAGCCGAGCTTCTTGATCGCGCCGTACACCGGGTGGTAGGGGCACGCCGGGCACAGCTCCGGCGGCTTGCCCCGCGGCGCGGCCGGCTCGGGCGAGAGGTCGTGCGCGAGGATGCGCCGCACGCGCGCGACGTCGAGCTCGCCGAAGCGGAACGCGTCGGGCTTCGACTCGACCCGGATCCCCTCGGCGCGGAGCGCATCGGCGAGGACGGGGTCGCCCTCCTCGATGACGACGCAGCGCTCGACCGTGGCGGCGAACGCGCGGACGCGCTCCACCGGCAGCGGGTACGTCATCGCGAGCTTCAGGAACGAGGCGGCCGGGGCGGCCTCGGCGGCGTGCAGGTACGACACGCCGGAGGTGACGATGCCGAGCTTCGGGTCGCCCGCCTCGTGGCGGACGAGCGCGGAGGACTCGAGCCACGCCGCGATCTCGGCGAGCTTGGCGCGGAGGCGCCGGTGCGCCGGGCGCGCGTTCGAGGGGATCATGACGCGCCCCGCGACGTCGCGCTCCCAGTGCGCGGCCGGGGCCGTGAGCCGCTCCGCCCGCGGCAGGACGAGCGACTTCGAGTGGCAGACGCGCGTCGTCATGCGGAACAGGACCGGCAGGTTCCAGCGCTCGGAGATCTCGATCGCGGTGAAGAAGAGGTCGTACGCCTCCTGCGCGTCGGCGGGCTCGAGGCAGGGGAGCCCGGCGGCGACCGCGTAGCGCCGGTTGTCCTGCTCGTTCTGCGACGACGCCATGCCGGGATCGTCCGCGGAGACGACGACGAGCGCCCCCGAGACGCCGGTGTACGCGGCGGTGAAGAGCGGATCGGCCGCGACGTTCACGCCGACGTGCTTCATCGTGACGAGCGCGCGCGCCGCGCCGTACGCCGCGCCGAGGCCGACCTCGAGCGCCACCTTCTCGTTCGGCGCCCACTGCGCGCGTCCGCCGAGCGCGCCGAAGGCCTCCAGGATCTCGGTGGAGGGCGTGCCGGGATACCCGGTGCCGAGCGCGACACCCGCGTCGCGCGCCGCCAGCGCCACCGCCTCGTCGCCGCTCATGAGCGTCTTCTGCATCAGGCCTCCTGGAAGTCCTCAGTCGTACCGCGAAACCGGCTGCGAAAAAAAGGCCAACCGCAGCGCGGCGGCGTGTCCAGCGGCGAAAAAGCAAGAGGCCCGGCACCGCGTCGGCGGCACCGGGCCTCGTCACTTCGGTCTTACGGCCTCAGGCTCAGGCCTGCGCCTTCGGCTTCCCGTTCGCCGCGGCGGCGCCGGGGACGAGGTTCTGCGGGTGCAGCGCCTTCGCCATCTGCTCGTACAGGGCGAAGCGCTCCTTCACGCCGCGCTCCGCCTCCGCGAGGAACTTCGCCCACTGCTCGGGCTGCGAGGTCTGCACCTGCTTGAAGCGGTTCTCCTTCGACAGGAAGTCGTTGAGGAGCCCCTTCGGCGCCGAGGAGTCCATCTTGAGCGGGCTCTCGCCGAGCGCGACCTTGCGCGGGTCGTAGCGGAAGAGCGGCCAGTACCCGGACTCGACCGCCTTCTCCTGCTGGCCGAGCGCGTCGGCGAGGTCGTAGCCGTGGGCGATGCAGTGGCTGTACGCGATGATCACGGAGACGCCGTTGTAGCTGTCGGCCTCCTTGAACGCGTTCACCGTCTGCGCGTCCTTCGCGCCGAGGGCGACGCGGGCGACGTACGGGTGGCCGTAGCTCATGGCGAGCATGGCGAGGTCCTTCTTCGGCATCGCCTTGCCCGCCGTGGCGAACTTGGCCGCCGCGCCGATGGGCGTCGACTTCGACGCCTGGCCGCCGGTGTTCGAGTACACCTCCGTGTCGAGCACGAGGATGTTCACGTTGCGCCCGGAGGCGATGACGTGATCGAGGCCGCCGTAGCCGATGTCGTACGCCCAGCCGTCACCGCCGACGATCCAGACCGACTTCTTCACGAGGTAGTCGGCGATCTTCGAGAGCCACAGCGCCTTCTCGTCCTTCATGGCCGCGAGCTTCTGGCGGAGGGCCACCACCCGCTCGCGCTGCGCCTGGATGCCCGCCTCGGTCGTCTGGTCGGCCTCGAGGATGGCCTTCACGAGCTCGTCGCCGACGTGCGTGCCGAGCGTCGCGAGGATCTCCTTGGCGTGCTCCTCCTGCTTGTCGACCGCGAGGCGCATGCCGAAGCCGAACTCGGCGTTGTCCTCGAAGAGGGAGTTCGACCACGACGGGCCGCGCCCCTCCGCGTTGCAGGTGTAGGGCGTCGACGGCAGGTTGCCGCCGAAGATCGACGAGCAGCCGGTCGCGTTCGCGATGAGCGCGCGATCGCCGTAGAGCTGCGTGAGCAGCTTGATGTACGGCGTCTCGCCGCAGCCGGAGCAGGCGCCCGAGTACTCGAAGAGCGGCTCGAGGAACTGGGTGCCCTTCACGTCGAGCTTCATCTTGGTGCGGTCGGCCTCGGGCAGCCCGAGGAAGAACTCGTAGTTCTTCCGCTCGGCGTCACGGACCGGCCCCACCGGCACCATGTTGAGCGCCTTGTGGCCCTTCTCCGTCTTCGACTCGGCGGGGCAGATCTCGACGCAGAGCGTGCAGCCCGTGCAGTCGTCCGGCGCGAGCTGGACCGTGTACTTCTGGCCCTTCGTCTCCTGCGACTTGAAGTCCATCGCGAGGAAGTTCGAGGGCGCGCTCCCGAGCGCGTCCGGAGCGTAGAACTTCGTCCGGATCGCGGCGTGCGGGCAGATGAGCGAGCACTTGTTGCACTGGATGCAGAGCGCGCTCTCCCAGACCGGGATGTCGGTCGCGATCGCGCGCTTCTCGTAGCGCGTCGTCGCCGTGGGCCAGGTGCCGTCCACCGGGAACGCCGAGACCGGCAAGAGGTCGCCCGTCCCGGCGAGCATGAGCGCGGTCACCCGCTTCACGAAGTCGGGCGCCGAGTCGGGGACCGCCGGCGGCCGCGGCGCGCCGGTGATCGCGGTCGGAACCGTGACCTCCT
>JBJMQK010000301.1:0-4606 GCA_045802735.1 Anaeromyxobacteraceae bacterium
CGATATCGGCGCGGGCGAAGCGCGACGCCGCGAGCCCGAGCCGGACCTCGCGCGTGATGCGGTAGGCGACCTCGCCCTCGATTCCGTACCCGATGACGGCGTCGGCCCCCCAGGGTGGCGCCCCGCTGCGCCACACGCCGCCGTCGGCGTGCAGCAGCCAGGAGGGGCCGAGCTTCAGTGTGACGGCGCCCTCGGCAGAGTCGAAGAGCCCGGGCGTGGCCAGGACCCCGAGGCCCACGCCGTGGCGCAGCGAGGCGCGCCCCTCCATGGCGCGCCAGACCCCGAGCAGCTGCAGCCCGGCCTGGGGAAGGACCCACGTCGCCGCCGCGCCGCTGAACACGGCGGGCCCGGCGTCGGCCTCGAGCGTGAGCCGGCGCGTCCACCGCCAGCGCACGAGCGCCGACGCCTCGTGGGCGCTCGCCCGGTCGCCGGCCGGGCCGGCGGCCTGCGCGCCGAAGTTCTGGAAGAGGTCGAGCTTGTAGATCGCGCCCGCCTCGAGGCGGTGCCCGAAGCGGCGGGTCGCCTCGAGCGCCGGCGTGTGCGACGCCGCGCCGCTCGCGTCGGAGAAGCGGAACAGGTGCTCGTCGAAGCTGCCCGCCACCGTCCACGCGTGGCCGACGCGCCAGGCGAGCCGCGCCTTCGCGCCGACGGCGAGCGCCGCGCCGCGATCCTCCGCGAAGATCCCGAGGCGCGCGAGCCCGATGGGATCGAACGCGTAGGTGCCCTTGCCATCCACGTCGAGCGTGAGGCGCGGCGAGAGGCGCGCGTTGATCGTGGCCTGCCCGCGCTGGTTCCACACCGCGTCGCGGCCGCGCTGCGGGTACATGAGGAGGTCGCCGCCGGCCCAGGCGAGCGCGCTCCAGGTGTGGTCGCGGAGGTGGAGGCCGAGGTCGGGCGACACGCGGCCCATCTCGTTCCCACCCTTGCCGTCGTACAGCACGTTCGAGTCGTAGCCGCCCTCGAGCGAGAGGCGGGCGATGGGCTCCACCTGCACGCTCGCCCACGCCCGCGCGCCGGCACACAGGACCGCGGCCACCACCACCGCTCTCGCCGTCTGCCTTCGCGCGCCCATCGCCCGCCTCCGCCTTTCCGAGTGCCCGGGCGAAGCGCCCGGGCGGTCCCCCCCCCACCATCACTGCACGTACAGGACGTCGCCGGCGCCGAGCCACAGCGCGCCCTCGGCCTCGCCCTGCATCAGCTCCTTCGCGGAGAGGCGGACGCGCTCGGTCGCGCCGTCCGCCTTCTGGCGCAGCCACACCACGTCGTCGCCCGCGAACTCGCCCAGGCCGCCGGCGGTGGCGAGCGCCTGCGTGACCGACATCGCGCCGCGCAGCGGGTAGCCGCCGGGCTTCGTGACCTCGCCCATGACGAAGTAGCGCGGCCCGTTGATCTCGCGGACGAGCACCGCCACGGCCGGGTCCTTCACGTACGTGCCGAGCGCCTTCGTGAGCGACTCCTTCAGCTCGCCCGGCGTCTTCCCGGCCGCCTCGATCTCGCCCGCGAGCGGCAGCGCGATGAAGCCGTCCGGGCGCACCGGCATCACCCGCGTGAGCTCGGGCTCGTGCCAGACGACGACCTCGATGACGTCCTCGCGGCCGATGCGGTATTCGGACGGGACGGGGCGCGCCGCGACGCGATCGCCCTTCGTCGTGGTCGCGCAGGCGCTGACGATGAGCGCGGCGAGCAGGATCATTCGGCGCATGGTCTCCATCTCCCTCGGGCGAGGCGCCCACCCGTCTCGGGTCGGCGGTCCGTCCGGCTGCGCGCGGTCTGAGCATTGCGCGTGCCACGAGAGAGAAAGGACGCCAATCGGGACGCGCGCGCCGCTCGGCCGGCCGCGCTGCGGCGCCCCCGCGGGTGTCGCCGACCACCGTTCCGCCCCGCGCCGGCGGCGCTCCGGGCACGTCGCGGGGCGCGAGCGCCCTCGGAGCGGCCGGCCGACGGTGAAGTTTCCTGCCCACGTGCACGGCGCGAGTTCCACCGCGGGGGAGCCCTGCCGGCGTTGCCCCTCCGACCGTGCGACATGAGCTTGGTGGTGTGGCGATCGAGGAGCTTGTGAGAGGACGGGGCATGCTGAGGGCGGCGGCGTGGACGGGCGGTCTCTTCGCAGTGGGCGGCGGCATCTGTCATCTCTTTCCCGGGCCCTTCATCGAGCCCCTCGTGCTCATCGCGCTCGGGAGCACGCTGCTCTTCGTGTCGGGGCGGGCGGCGCCGGGCGTGACGCGCGCAGCGGCACCGGCGCCGGACGCGGAGCCGGCGGCCTCGCGCAGCATCGCGCGCTGACCGCGCGGAGCCGGCGCGGCCGGCGACACGGCGTGTGACATCGACGCGGCGGCGGGCCCTCGGGTCCGCCGCCGCGTCGAGCGTCGTGTGCTGGTGGGAAGTGGACGGCCGGGCGGCCGCCCCGCCGCGGTCAGTCGATCATCGCCGCGTTGCGCGGGTCGACGATCTCGCAGTCCTTGATCTTGTAGAGGAGCGCCTTGTAGCTGATCTGGAGGCGCTTGGCGGCCTTCCGCTTGTTCCAGCCGGTGCGCATGAGCGCGCGCAGGATGGCCTCGCGCTCGGCGATGCGGGCGGCGCGCTTGCCGACCTCCTTCAGCGGCGCGTCCTCGGGGAGCGGCGCATGCAGCGCCGACACCGGGTCCGCGGCCGGCGCGCCGCTCGGCCCCGGCGGCGGCGCGACGGCGAGCGCGACGGGGCGCGGCGCGTTGATCTCGCCGAGCACCATCGACGGATCCTTCAGCACGACGAGGCGTCGCACGAGGTTCTCGAGCTCGCGGACGTTCCCGGGCCAGTCGTAGGCGTGGAAGCGCTGCATCACGTCGTCGGGCACGCGGTCGAGCCCGCCCTTGTAGCGGCGGCAGTACTTGTCCACGAAGTGGCGCACCAGCGGGACGATGTCCTCCTTGCGCTCGCGCAAGGGCGGCACGCGCACCGTGACGACGTTGAGCCGGTAATAGAGGTCCTCGCGGAACGTGCCGTTCTGGATCTCCGACTCGAGGTCGCGGTTCGTCGCGACCACGACGCGCGCGTCCACGCGGATCGAGCGCTTGCCGCCGACGCGATAGAACTCCTCGTCCTGCAACACCTGGAGGAGCTTCGCCTGGAGGCGCGGGTCCATCTCGCCGATCTCGTCGAGGAAGATCGTGCCCTCGTGCGCCAGCTCGAACTTGCCGGGCTTCTCCGCGTGTGCGCCGGTGAAGGCGCCGCGCTCGTGGCCGAACAGCTCGCTCTCGAGCAGCTCGCCCGGGAGCGCGGCGCAGTTGATCTTCACGAAGGGTCGCGAGGCGCGGTGGCTCATCGCGTGGATGCGCCGCGCCACGACGTCCTTGCCCACGCCGCTCTCGCCGACGAGCAGCACCGGGACGTCGGTGTCGGCCACCTGCTGCGCGAGCGCCCACACGCGGTCCATCGCCGCGGACAGCGTCACCGGCGCGGTGTTCTCGGCGTCGGCCGGGGCCTCGCGCGGCGCCGGTGGCCGCGGCGCGGGTGGCGGGCTCCCCGCGCCCGTGAAGGAGGTGGTGCGGCTCTGGAGCGCGCGCCGCAGCACGAGGTCGAGCTCGTGCGGGTCGAAGGGCTTCGGCAGGTAGTCGGCGGCGCCGAACTTCATCGCCTTGACGACGTTCTCCGCCTCGGAGAGGCCCGAGAGCACGACGACCGCGGCGCGCCCGTGCGCCTCCCGGTGGCGGCGCAGGAGCTCGAAGCCGTCCATGTCGGGCATGACGAGGTCGAGCAGGACCGCGTCCACTTCGGGCACCGTCTGGAGCGTCGCGAGCCCCTCGGCGCCGGTCGCGGCGGTGCGGACGCGATACCCCGCGGAGGCGAGCACCTCGGCGAGGGCGCTGCGCGTGTCCGCGTCGTCCTCGACGACGAGGATGGTGGCGTTGCGGTCCATCATCGGGGAGCGTCCTCCGAGCTGCGGGCCCATGACGGCGTGGCGTTCGGGCCGCGCTGGCGGACCGGCGCCTCTCGGGAGCACCCTGCTGCCCCGCGACTCGACGCGTTTGCCGCCGCGGAGAACCTGGGTTCTCCTCTCCTTTCCGGCATGTGCCCGTTCGCGTTCTCCGCCTTCCCGAAAGGCGCTCGGTCGCTCGTGGCGCACGCGGGGCTCGTCGCGCATGCGGGGGCCGGGGCGCGCCCTGCGCGGGCCGCGCGCCCGCGCCATACACCGCACGTGCGCCTCTCGCCCACCCGCGTCATCGTGCGCATCGCCCTGCTCGCGGTGGGCGGCGCGTCCATGGTGTGGCGCGCGGTCGAGACGCGGAGCGCCTCGCGCGGGATCGGCGGCGGCGACGCGCTGCTCGGGTCGCGTCTTGCGCTGGTGTGGGCGCTCGTCGGCGCGCTGGCGCTCCTCACGGCGGCGGCCGCGGCGCTGTCGCTGCGGCCGCGCGGCCGGGGGAAGACCCTGCGGCTCGGCGACGTCCCGCGCGCGGATGATCCCCCGACCGCGACGGGGCCTGCAAAGACCGCGGCAGGCGCCGCGCAGGACCGGCCCGGTCATGGCGGCGGGCAGTCCAATTGATCCGCAGCGTCGTTTCCGCCGCCATGATCAAGATCCGGCGCCAGCGGCGCCTCAGTCCGGGGGGAGACACTCTCCCCCCGAGAC
>JBJMQK010000201.1:0-6638 GCA_045802735.1 Anaeromyxobacteraceae bacterium
GCACGTCGCCGAGCACGGTGTGCACGTTCACGGGGGCCTGCCGCAACGCCGCGGGTTTCGCGAGGTCGAGCAGCTCGCGCACGAGACCGTCCACTCGCTTCGCCTCGCGCGCGATCACGTCGGCGTACTGGCGAGCCGGGCCGTCACCCGCCTCGCGCCCGAGCAGCTCCGCCGCGCCCTGCAGCCCGGCGAGCGGGTTCTTGATCTCGTGGGCGAGGCCGGCGGCGAGCGCCTCGAAGTCGAGCACGCGCTCCGACGCTCGCGGCACGCGCAAGGTCACCACCGCACCCACGCAGGTGGGGCCGTCGAGGAGCGGCGCGGCCTCGGTGCCGAGCGTGTTCGCGGGATCACGCGGCGAGGGGAGCTCCACGAACGCTCCCGACTCGCTCGCGCGCACGCGCTCCGCCAGCGCGGCGAGCGGCACGCCCGACGGGAGGGCGCGCGCCGGCAGGCCCACCGCGCGCTCGCGGCTGCGCTCGAACAGCTCCTCGGCGGCGGGGTTCAGGTGCACCACCCCTCCGTCGGCCCCGACGATGACGATCGCGTCGGCGAGCGAGTCCACTACCGCGCGGGCCAGCGCGGCGGAGAGCGGCGGCGGTCTCGGAGGGCGACGCAGCAGCTACAGGGCCTCCTCGCCCCGCTCGCCGGTCCGGATCCGGATCACTTCCTCCAACGGGACGACGAAGATCTTCCCGTCGCCGATGCGGCCGGTCTTCGCGGCGCGCTCGATGACCTCGACGACGCGGCCGACGAGCTGGTCGGAGACGACGACCTCCACCTTCACCTTGGGCAGGAAGTCGACCACGTACTCGGCCCCTCGGTAGAGCTCCGTGTGACCCTTCTGGCGGCCGAAGCCCTTCACCTCGGTGGCGGTGAGACCGGCGACGCCGACCTCGGAGAGCGCCTGCTTCACCTCGTCCAGCTTGAACGGCTTGATGATGGCTTCGACCTTCTTCACGACGCACCTCGACGCGTTGGAAGTGAAATTTCCGCTCGACGCTACGCTCGGTTGCTGCGACCGGTCAACGACTTCGAGCCTGCCTCACGGCCGCCGGTCCTGCTCGATTTCCGTGCTGTCCCTGCTCGCGATCCGTACACCTTCTGGCCCGTTCCCTGCCACTTTCACGGCGACGTCGCCCCATCCCGGCGAAGCGCCGAGGCGCCTGCCGGCCTGCGCTGGAACGCGCTGCCTTGCGGCTCGCTGTAGGTGCAACCGGTGAGCCACGTGAGGTGCGACGCGCGGGCGCGCGCGCTCCTACGCCACCGCCGCGGTAGATTCCGCGCCGATGCACGACCTCACCGCCGCGCTCGCGCTCGCGCTGCTCCTCGCGCTCGCGACGTGGGCTCACTACGCGTTCTGGACCCGCCGCTCCGCGCTCCGCGGCGGCGAGGACGAGCTCGTCCACGGCGACACGGCAGACGGGTGGCGCCTCGCGCTCGGGCACCGACGCCCTCGCGGCCCGCCGCGAGGACCGCCGGTCATCCTGTGCCACGGCATCGCCGCGAACCGCATGGCCATGGACTTCGGGCTCGAGCGCTGGTCGCTCGCGGCGCACCTCGCGCGCGCCGGGTTCGAGTGCTTCGCGCTCGACCTGCGCGGCCACGGGGCGTCGCGGAGGGCGCGGGCGGGCGCGCCGCGGGGCTGGACGTTCGACGACTACGTCCGCCTCGACGTCCCCGCGGCGCTCGAGGCGGTGAGGGCCGCGACCGGCGCCGATCGCGTGCTGTGGGTGGGGCACAGCCAGGGCGGGCTCATCGGGATGGCCGCGTGCGCCCTCTACCCCGATCGCCTCGCGGGCGTCGTCGCCCTCGGGTCGCCGGCGTTCTTCTCGGCGCAGGACCCGCTGAAGCTCGTGGCGCGCTTCGGCTTCCTCATGACGGGGCGGCTCAACCGGTTCCTCGCGCGCTGCGTCGCGCCGTGGAGCGGCTACTGGCACCCGCCCGTGTCCGAGGTGGCCATCAACGGCCGGAACGTGACGCGCCCGGTGCTCCGGCGCGTCCTCGCAAACGTGGTCGAGAACATCTCGGGCGGCGTGCTCGTGCAGTTCGGCCGCTGGATCGCGACCGACAGCTTCGCGGCGGAGGACGGCAGCGTGGACTACCGCGCCGCGCTCGGGCGCTGCCGCCAGCCGGCGCTCTTCATCGCCGCCGCCGCGGACCGCATCGCGCCGCCGGTCGTCGTGGAGCGCGCCGCCGCTGCCTGGGGCGGGGACGCCGAGGTGGTGCTCGTCGGGGTCGCCGGGTCGGCGTGCTGCGACTACGGGCACTCCGACCTGCTCTTCGGGCGCTCGGCGCCGGAGGAGGTCTTCCCGGTCGTCGCCGCCTGGCTGGGGCGCCACGCAGTGCCCACGCAGGGACCTGCTCCGGCGACCGCGGACGGCGAGGTTCGCGCGTGATCGCCCTCCTGCTCGCCGTACTCGCGTGCCCGCCGGGTGCGGTGGAGGTCGGGGCGGCGCCTCCGGAAGGCTTCGAGGTGGCGTGCGAGCGCGAGGGCGCGACCGGCCCCGACCGCCGCGAGGGCCCGTTCCGCGCCTGGTACGACGACGGCGCGCTCGCGCGCGAGGCCGGGTACCGCGCCGGGCGGTTTCACGGCAGGTACGTCGAGTACCACCGCGGCGGGAAGCGCGCGCGCGAGGGCGAGTACTCGGACGGGGAGCGTGTCGGGACCTGGCGCTTCTACTTCGAGGACGGGAAGCTCGAGGAGGAGTGCGCCTACGCGAAGGGCGCGCGCCACGGCGCGTTCGCGAGCTTCCACGCGAACGGCAAGCGCAAGACGGCGGGGCGCTACTGCCACGGCCTCCAGTGCGGCACCTGGACGACGTGGGCGGAGGACGGCGCGGAGCTCGGGAAGGTGGACTACGGCGAGGTGCGGCTCGCGCCGTGACGGGCCCTTCGACTCCGCCGCTTCGCGGCTACGCTCAGGGTGACCCTTCGACTCCGGCCCGCTGCGCGGGCCTACGCTCAGGGTGCACGGATTGAGTTCCGTTCGTCCTGAGCGTCGCGCAGCGGAGTCGAAGGGCGAAGGGACCTTACGCCCGCCGCCACGTCGCGCCTTCCGCCGCCGCCTTGCCCTCGCGCGCGAGCTTCTCGAGCGACGCGAGGCAGCTCCGGGCGGCGACCGGGAGCATGAAGGGCGGCGTGTCGTCGTAGGCGCGCGCCGTCACCTCGTCGAGCGTGCCGGGCGCCGCGAGCGCCGCGAGCACCTTCGCCTCGCGCGCCGCCCGGTGCGCCAGGTACTCCTCGAGCTTCTCCACCGCGCCCTGCGTCGGCGAGCCGTGCGCCGGGAACAACGTCCGCGGGCGGAGCGCCTTCAGCCGCGCGAGCGACGCCAGGTACTCGGTCATGTCGCCGTCCGGCGGGTCGATGACGATGGTCGAGAGGGTCGAGACCATGTCGCCCGCGAGCAGCGCGCCGGTCCCCTCGTCGAGGAACGCCATGTGCCCGCGGGCGTGACCCGGCGTGTACACGGCGCGCCAGCGCCGGTGCAGGCGGTCGCCGTCGGCCAGCGCGACGCAGAAGCCGGCGGCGCGCGGAAGCCGCTCGGCCACGTCGGGGTGCGCCCGCAGCGTGAGGTCGCGGCGGGCGCGCAGGGCCACGACCCCGCCCACGTGGTCGGCGTGCGCGTGCGTGATCCAGATCTCGCGCAGCGTGAGCCCCTCCGCCGCGAGGTCGGCGAGGACGCGCTCCAGCGTCGCCTGCTCCTCGGGATAGGGCGAGCCGGGATCGACCACCGCGAGCTCGCCGCCGCCGATCTGCACGATCCAGGCGTTCGTGTGCGTCGCCGGTGGCAGCGTGGGGGTGCGCAGCGCGGCGAGGAAGAGGCCCTTCTGGAACTCGACCCGCCGCGTGATGAAGCCCTCGCTCGCCGGCGGCGCGCGCATCGCCCGGAGGCAGGCTGGCGGGCCGCTCGAGGCGAGGCACTGCACGCCCCAGAGGTTCGGCGGGTGGAGCAGCACCTCGCCCCGCTCCCACCGCGCGAGCGCCTCGGCGGCCGGGATCCATTCGCCGCTCGTGAGCTCGCCCGGCCAGACCTCTGCCTCCTCGCCGTCGGGGAGGTGCCCGAGGAAGACGTGGGCGTCGTAGCGGATGGGGAACCACGTCGGCGTCACCCAGCGTCCGGCTGGCGCGAGCGCGGCGCCGTCGACGGCGAGGTGGTGCTCCGCGAGCAGTGCCGCGAGGTCGGTCGCGCCGTCGAGGAGCGCCCGCCGCGCGGCGTCGCGCTGCGGCTTCGCGAGCGCGGGCCCCGTCGTGAAGAGGACGCCCGTCTCCTCGAAGATCTCGCGCGCGGCGCAGGCCGCGAGCGCCGCCTCCTCTGTGGCGAGGCCCGCGACCGGCACGCGCCGGTCGGCTTCGTCGAGGCGCCCGCCGGGGAACGCGTAGAACCCGCCGGCGAAGCGCAGCGCGCCGCGCTTCACCCAGAACAGCTCGCGCCCCCGCTGCCCGTCGCGCCACAGGATCACCGCCGCGGCGACGAGCGGCTCGGGCGGCGGGGGCGCGGGCGGGAGGCCGGGGAAGAGCTCGCTCACGGCCCTTCGACTCCGGTCCGGCCCGTCCGCCCTGAGCGTAGCGCAGCGGAGTCGAAGGGCGCGGACCTACGCTCAGGATGCACGGGTCTCCGGACTAGCACGCGATCCTCACGATCTCGTCCTGCACCTTGGAGAAGATCTGCGGCCCCTCGGCCGTGAGCACCACGTCGATCTCGGTGCGGACGCCGAGGCCCTCCTCGGGCAGGTAGATGCCGGGCTCGATCGAGAAGGCGAGGCCCAGCACCAGCTCGCGCGTGTCGTGCGTCTCGAGCGAGTCGAGGTTCGCGCCGTCGCCGTGCACGCTCGTCGTGATGGAGTGGCCGGTGCGGTGGATGAACTTCTCGCCGTACCCCTTCGACGCGATGTGCTCGCGGACGACGGCGTCCACGTCGCAGCCGCGCAGCGTGCGCCCCTCGCGGTGCGCCGCGCGGAGCGCCTCGACCCCGCGGTCCCGCCCCTCCGCGGCGACGCGGAAGATCTCCTCCGCCTTCGAGGGCGGCCGGTCGCCGCAGTACCCGACCCAGGTGATGTCGGCGTAGGCGTCGGACGGCCCCTTCCCGCGCGCCCACAGGTCGATGAGCACGAGGTCGCCCTTGCGGATGGGCGTGGGCGTGCGCCCGGAGGGCTCGTAGTGCGGATCGCCGGCGTGCGCGTTCACCGCCACGATGGGCGCGTGGTCGCACTCGAGGTGCGCCTCGGCGAAGCGGTCGAGCAGGAACTTCTGGATCTGCGTCTCGGTCGGCTCGATCCCGCGCCGCAGCGCGACGCCGATCTGCTCGAAGGCGGCGTCCTTCGCGTCGTCGATGGCGCGGAGCGCGCGCACGTGGCTCGCGAGCTGGTGCGGCGTGAGGCGGCAGAGGAAGCGCTGCACCAGCTCCGCCGACGAGGCGACCTCCACGCCCTCGGCGCGCATGAGCTCGATCGTCCCCGCGTCGACGCGCGAGAGCGTGGGGATCGCGGCGCGCGGGAAGTACTCCATGGCGAGGCGGCGGCGCGCCGGCAAGGGCGCGAGGAGCGCCCGGAGCTGCGCCAGCAGCGATTCCCATGAGGCGTACTTCGCGCGCTTCCCAGGCACGTCCCCAGGGAAGGACCCGAGCTCGATCGCGTGCACGAGCGCCGTCGGCTCGCCCTGCGCCGGCACGAGGTAGAACCAGCGCCGCGTGAGCATGCGCCCGGCGAGGCCGAGCGCGTTCAGCGCCGTGGGGTTCTGGCCCTTGAAGTCGTAGAGGAGCCAGCCGTCGAGGTCGAGCTCGGAGAGCGTGCGCTGCAGCGCCGCGATGTCGAGCGCCATGGCTACTCCTCCTTGTCGGTCTCCACCTTGTGCGGGATCTGGTGGAGCCGGATCGAGTTCGTCTGGCCGGGGACGCCCATCGGCGACCCGTAGACGAGGACGACGCGGTCACCGGCCTTGGCCATGCCGTCGGCGAGCAGGCGGTCCGAGACCATCTCGCACATCATGTCGGCGTTTCGCACCGGCTCCATCACCTTGGGGTTCACGCCCCAGTAGAGCGCGATGCGGCGCCGGATCGACTGGTCGGGCGAGAAGGCGACGACGGGCACGTGTGGGCGGTGCTGCGACAGGAGCCGCGCCGTCGTGCCGGCGAGCGTGAAGCACACGATGGCCACGGCGTGCGCCTCGTGCGCGGCGCGCACCGCCGCGCCCGCCACGACCGCGTTGAACGGCCCCGGCGCGGACCAGACGTCCGCCGGCCGCATCGGCGCGAGCTGCATGTGCGCCTCGGCCTCGCGCACGATGCGGTCCATCATCTGCACGGCGAGGAGCGGGTACTTGCCGGAGGCCGATTCGCCCGACAGCATCACCGCGTCGGCGCCGTCCCAGATCGCGTTCGCGACGTCGCTCGCCTCGGCGCGGGTCGGCCGCGGGTGCTCGATCATGGACTCGAGCATCTGGGTCGCGATGATCACCGGCTTCCCGGCCGCGTTCCCCTTCTTGAGGATGCTCTTCTGGAGCGCGGGGACGCGCTCGGGCTGGATCTCCACCCCGAGGTCGCCGCGCGCGACCATCACGCCGTCGGAGGCCTCGAGGATCGCGTCGAGGTGGTCGACGGCCTCGGGCTTCTCGATCTTGGCGACGAGCCCCACGCTCGGGTC
>JBJMQK010000276.1:0-4413 GCA_045802735.1 Anaeromyxobacteraceae bacterium
GGCCCTCGCGACCTTCCAGGCGCCGAACGTCACCGTGAACACCGGGATGACCTTCCAGGTCGTCGTGACCGACCTCCTCACCGGGCGGTCGGCCCTCGCCACGACGCTCGTCATCGTCTCGCCGAACGTCGTGAGGCCGGACTCGGTCGCGATCACCGCCGCGACGTACAAGGCGAACCGCGGCGTGCTCAATGTGTCGGCGACGTCGTCCGACGTGACCTGCGCCGCCGTCATGACGGTCCAGGCGTTCGCCAGCAACGGGACCGCCCTCCTGCCGCCCAACACCAACATGCTGGCCGGAGGGGTCGTGGTCGGCGGCTGCGGCTACACGTTCGCGAGCGCCAAGGCGGTGTTCCCGCCGACGGGCACGACGCTCAACAAGATCACCGTCATCTCGAGCGAGGGCGGCGCCGCCGTCGGGCCCAACGGGACCTGCACCCTCGCCACGACGTGAGCTGAGGCCTCGAGTACGACCGGACCGTCCGCCGGCGCGTGCCCACCCGCGCCGGTGCGGCGGTCCGCGCCGCAATGGCGGCGTCGCGCGCCACGCCGGACGGACCGTCCGGCGGGCATCAGGGCGCGAGGAGCCCCTGCGCGAGCCAGCCCTGCGTCGTGCGCGCGGCGAGGCTCCTCACGTTGCGCCGCGCCGCGAGGTAGCGGGCGTCCTCCGCGTAGTTCGACGGGTGGACGGCCGGGACGTCCTGCGGCGCCAGCGCGCCGTCGACGTCGACGAAGGTGAACAGGCACGAGTTCGAGAGCGCCCGCGCCGCGCGGTCGCGGCTGATGCGCTCGATCGACGCCTCGACGCAGATCACCGGTCCCTCGGTGTAGGTGACACGGCTCGTGAAGTGCAGCTTGTCGCCGATCCGCACCGGCTCGAAGAAGTTGACGCGGTTCACCGCGGCGATGACGGGCCGCTGCGGGGCGATGCGCTCCGCGCAGAGCGACGACAGCTCGAACGCGCGCCGCATGATGTAGCCGCCGAAGATCACCTTGGAGAGGTTCTCCTGCTCGGGGTAGGTCCGCTCCCAGGACTCCATCGCGAGGTCGCGCGCGAGGGCGCCGGCGAACCCCGGGCGCTCCTGCGCCGCGTGCAGGCTCGCGAGGAGCAGGAACTCCTCGCGCGTGGGGGGCTCCGCGGCCGCCGCGGCCTCGAGGCGGTACCGGTCGCGGCGGAGCGACGCGCGGCGGTCGCGCTCGCGCTCGAGCGCGTCTCCGGGCACGACCGGCGGCACGGCGATGCTGTGCACCGCGGGACCGTCGCCGTCGCGCGCCACCATGGTGAAGTAGCACGAGGCGAGGTGCGGGGCGGCGCCGGCCGAGTCGACCCGGATCCCGATCTCCATCGAGCTGCGCCCGACGTGGTTCACCCGCGCGCGGCAGGTGAGGTCTTGCCCGAGCTCCGGGACGTGCCTCACCACGATCTCGTCGACCGCGGCGGTGACGACGTGCGCCTCCGCCAGCGCGCGCCGGGCGTGGTCGAGCGCGGTGTGGCCCGCCAGGTGGTCGAGCACCTCCAGGAGGAGGCCGAAGCGGACGTTTCCCGGGATGGGCTCCTTCAGCACCATGAACCGGCGCCGGAGCTCGACATCGGTGGACAGGCGCAGGACGTGCTCGCGCGAGGTGTCGATGGGCCGCACGGCCAACCTCCGTCAGGACCGTCCTGAGGCACCACTTGTAAAGAATACAGGCGAGAAACCCAGGAAAAACGGGAACGGTCCGCCCGCCGCCCGGGTGCGACTGTAACTGCCTCTTGACCCCCATCAAATGCGTGACCTTCCCGTCGCGCCCGAGCGTGGATTGCTCGGCTTTTTGGCGCCGGATCGCGTGGCACCTCCCGTGCAGTCACACCTCCTCAGGAGGCCGGTGGTGGTCACCGGCCGGGAGGAGGGTTTCACCATGCGGGGATGCATCACGTCGCGCGACGTCTTCCTGCACGGGGTGACGATCTGCAGGCTCTGGGGCGCCGGCTGCTGGCTGCGCTGCCTGCACGCGGTCGTGACCGGCCGCCGCTGCACCTTCCTGGAGCTCGTCGTCGCCACGCCCTGACGATCCGCTCGGGGAGCCACGCTTGAACCAAGCCAGCGTCGTCGAGCAGTCCGCCTCCCGTCCCTCGCTCCCGCCCGCACGCCTCCGCCGCCTTGCCGCCGCGCTCGCCGCCACCGCCGCGCTCGCCTCGCCCCTCCTCGCGCGCGGCGACGCGCTGAGCGTCGGCCTCGGGGGCGAGCCCATCCACCTCGGGAGCGGCGCCGGCGATCTCCTCATCGCCGGCCGCAACGCCGCGCCGCTGAGCTTCCACCTCCAGGCGAACGTCCTCACGAGGCTCCGGCTCGAGGTCTCGGCCGCGTACTTCCGCGTCGCCCGTGACAAGGCCCACACGCCGCAGGGCGGCAGCGCCTACGACTTCTCCGCGACCGCGGCGGGGTTCGCCGCGCTGTACGACCTGGCGCTCCCCTCACCGATCGGCTTCTTCACCGGCGCGCGCCTCACCGTCGCGCAGTACAAGGGCAACTTCATGGACGCGCCGCTGCCCCTCGACGCCCCCGGCGTCACGGCGACGGACGTGTTCTGCGGGCCGGTCATCGGCGCCGAGCTGCGCGTCGCGCGGCGCCTGTTCGTCGGCACGGAGCTGGCGCTGACGTTCTCGCTCATCGGCGACGGCAGCGCGCGCACCCGGGCCAGCGCGAACACGCCCAACGTCGCGGGCGCGCACTTCAGCGCCGACAACGTCTTCTTCATCCGGTACCTCCTGTTCTGAGCGCCACGCAGCCATGCCAGGCGGGGCGTGACCGACTCGGCCACACCTCCGATTCCCGCTTTTACGGGGCGATCGTGCTCCCCGCGGCCCGGTGACACGCGACCGCGGTGCTCCCGCGGAGCCGGTGGATCACTCACAGTACGAGGACCTGGCAGGGTCCCGGGCTCGGACGCCTCCGGCGGGAGCAGCATGTCGCGCATCGATGCAGGACGGCGCCTCGGCGCCGCGGTCGTCGCCGTGTCCCTCGCCGCGTTCGCGCAGGCCGCGCTCGCCGCCAGCGCGCCGCTCGCGCTGAAGGGCCCGCCGAGCCCGGTCCACCCCTTCCCGCTGTGGTACCAGGACGCGAGCGCGCCAGGGGTGAAGCTCGAGCCGTGCCTCGATCCCACGCGCTGCGTGCTCCCCGCCACCAGCGTCGCGGGCGGCGCGCTCGACACGGCCGCGCCCTTCGTCTACCCGACCAACTTCCCGAGCAAGGTCATCTACGGGTACGCGAACATCGACATGCCGGTGTTCGATCAAAGGAGCCAGAAGGTCCAGGCGCGCGGGCTCACGTACACGGCGCAGCTCCTCGCCACCTTCGCGACGCCGGGCGCCGCCGACCCGGGCCCGCAGGTGTGGACCGAGATCAGCTTCGTCACGAACGTCACGTTCCCGCCCAGCACGACCTACACGATCACGCACCCCTACGGCGTCTTCACGCTCGACTCCGACGCGTTCGGGAACCTGTGCCTCAGCCGGAACCAGGGCGGGCGAAACCCTTGCAACATCCGCTTCCCTGCGGCCATCGTCTCGCGGACGCCGTTCGACGGTGTGCTCGCGCAGAACCCGAGCGCCGACCCGAACGACGCGACGCTGGGGACGTTCCTCAGGCAGGCCATCGGCGCGCCCGCCGGGTTCATGGGCGACGGCGTGAGCCGCGGCGGCATCACCGGCAGCCCCGTCGGCCAGAACTTCATCCGCATCGAGGGTCCGGGCGTCGGCACGAGCCCCGGCGACGGGTGCCCCGGCGGCATTGCCGACTGCATCGAGGTGGGCGGTGCGCCGCCCAAGAACGAGGGATTCGTCGTCGCCGGCAAGATCTTCAACCCGCTCGGCGGCCCCGCGACGCAGTTCTGGATCACGGACGCGCTGACCGCCACGCCCGCCGGGACGATCCCGCGCATCGACTTCAGCGGCACGGCCGGCGTGCCCCAGCTCCTCACGATCCGCGCCGTGGACGCGAACGGCAACGTCGACCCGAACTACGCGGGCGTGGTCTCGCTCGCATCGAGCGATCCGCTCGCCACGGTCCCGCGCACGGCGGCGCTCAGCGGCGGCACGGGCACGTTCACGGTGACCCCGCACACCGCCACGCCGGCGTTCCTCATCGTCGCCACCGACGCGACGGCGCGCACCGGCTCCGCGACGGGCGCCGTGAACGGCGCGCCGGCGACGGCGCTCCTCGTGACCCCGGTGCCGACGACCCAGGCCGGCGTCGTTACGCAGTTCGGGGTGGCCGCCGTCGACCCGTTCGGGAACGTGGACGCCGCGTTCACCACCTCCGTCAGCGTCGCCTCGACCGATCCCCACACCGTGCTCCCGGCGCCGTTCGGCCTCGTGAGCGGTCAGGCCAGCTTCAGCGCCACGTTCGAGACTGCGGGCAGCACCACGCTCAG
>JBJMQK010000356.1:0-3262 GCA_045802735.1 Anaeromyxobacteraceae bacterium
GTTCACCGCCGAGGAGGCGTGGGGGTTCTTCCCGGCGCCGCCGGCGGAGAGCGTCTTCTTCGCCGGGTTCCCGGAGCGGCCGCGGCCGTCGGACGCGGACGCGCTCGAGGCGCGCTACGGGCGGCTCTTCGACGTGCGCACGGCGGTGCAGAAGGCGCTCGAGGAGGCGCGGAAGGCGAAGCTCATCGGCTCGGGGCTCGAGGCGAAGGTGACGGTGCGCGCCGACGGCGAGGCGCTCGCGTTCCTCGAGGCCGCCGGGGCGGAGCTCGCGACGCTCTTCATCGTGTCGAAGGTCGAGCTCGCGAAGGGCGCGTTCGGCGTCGAGGTGGCGAAGGCGGCCGGGACGAAGTGCGCCCGCTGCTGGGGCTACCACGAGGACGTGGGCCGCGATCCGCGACACGCCGAGCTCTGCGCGAAGTGCGCGGCGGCCCTGCCATGAGGGCGGCGCCCTTCTCGAAGTGGCGGCTGCTCCTCGCCGTCTTCGCGATCGCGCTCCTCGCCGATCAGGCGACGAAGCTCCTCGCCGTCGACCGGCTCACCTACGCCTTCCAGCGCAGCGGCGCGCGCACGCTCGAGGCGAAGATCGCGGGGCTGTACCGGCTCAAGTACCTCGAGCCGCTCGCCAAGGAGCCGCACTACGTGTACAGGCCGCTGTGGCGGATGAACTACGTCGAGAACCCGGGCGCGGCCTGGGGGCTCTTCCGCGACGCGTCCGACACGTTCCGGAACGGCTTCTTCACGGCGATCTCGCTCCTCGCCGTCGCGTTCATCGTCTACTACTACCGCCGCCTGGAGGTGCGGCAGCGCTTCCTGCAGCTCGCGCTGTCGTTCGTGCTCGCCGGCGCCGTCGGCAACTTCGTCGATCGCCTGGCGCGGAGGTACGTCATCGACTTCGTCGAGTGGTACTGGTGGAACCGCCCCGACGTGCGCTGGCCGACCTTCAACGTGGCCGACTCGCTCATCGTCGTCGGCGTCGCGATGCTCATCGTCCACCCGGGACCGAAGCGGGCGAGCGCTGCCGGGTCCGGCCGGGACCCGGGGAAGAAGCGGGCGCTGTCGGGCGTCTAGCCTTCGTGCTCCCCGTCCTGTTCACGCTGACGATCCCGGCGGCGCTCGGGAAGGCGCTCGCCTGCGCGGTCGCCGTCGCGGTGGTGCTCGGCCGTGCGCACGCGTACCGGCGGGCGCCGGGCGAGGGGACGCCGTCGTGGGGCGCGGCGCTGCGGGACGACCGCCTCACGATCGGCGCGGTGGCGCTCGCCCTCGCGGCGCTCTGGCGCGCGGGCGCGCTCGACGGCCCGCTGTTGCTCCCGCTCCACACGTACGGCGTCATGATCGCGACCGGCTTCGTCGTGGCGATCGCGCTGGCGCAGCGCGAGGCGCGCCGGCGCGGGCAGGACGCGCACGCCGTCTCTGACCTCGCCTTCTGGATCATCGTCGCCGCGCTCGCCGGGAGCCGCCTCTACTACATCGCCGTGAACGCCGGCGAGTACGTCGGCCCGGGCGCGTGGGTCGTCGCGCACGGCGTGCGCATCCCGCGCGTCCTCGCCCTGTGGGAGGGCGGGCTCGTCTTCTACGGCGGGTTCATCGGCGCGACGCTCACCGCGTGGTGGTTCATGCGGCGCCAGCGGATGGCGTTCCTGCCGTACGCCGACACGATCATCCCCTCGCTCGCGGTGGGGCACTTCTTCGGGCGGCTCGGCTGCTTCGCGGCGGGCTGCTGCTGGGGGTCGGTGTCGCACGCGCACCTGCCCTGGCTCGCGAAGTTCCCGCCGGAGTCGCTCGCCTACCAGACCTTCGCGCGGCGCGCGGACGCCGCGTCGTTCCTCGCCGCGGACCGGCTGACGACGCTCCCCGTGCACCCGACGCAGCTCTACGAGTCGTTCGGCGAGCTCGCGCTGTTCGCGCTGCTCGTGCTCGTGGTCCGGCCGCGGCGCCGCTTCGACGGGCAGGTGCTCGCGACGTGGCTCATGGCGTACGCGGTCCTGCGCGGCGTCGTCGAGCTCTTCCGCGGCGACGTGGAGCGCGGCGTGTTCGGCGGCCTCGGCGTGGGCCAGTGGACCTCCGTCGCGATCCTCGCCGCAGGCGCCGCGGTGTGGGCGGTCGGGCGCCGGGGTGCGTCGCGCGGCGACGGCGCGGGACCGGCGCTCGCGGCCTGAGAGAGCCCCGTGAGCCGCATGGGGGACCGCGCTTCTGCGCGCCGGGCGATCCCGATAGAGTGATCGGCCGTGGCGCCCCCGACATCGAAGCCGCCTGGGAAGGGCGCCTCGGCGCTCCAGGATCCGCGCGCGCTCGAGGAGGCGCAACGGCAGGACCGCCACCGCAGCGAGGAGCTCGCCGACACCTGCGGCAGCGTCGAGGAGGACCTCGAGGCGCTGAAGGCGCGGTTCGAGATGTACTTCCTCGGGATCGAGCGGCGCGAGCCCGCCCGCGAGCGCGAGGAGATCAAGCGCCGCGTGGCGAAGCTCAAGGGCGAGTTCACCCGCAACACCGGCCTGCGCTTCCGCATCCAGACGCTGCACGCGCGGTACCTCTCCTACGAGCGCATGTGGATGCGCAGCGCGCGACAGAAGGAGGAGGGCACCTACCGCCGCGACCTCCTGCGCGCGCGGCGCCACGCGGCGCGGCAGGAGGAGAAGCGGCGGCGCGACGAGGACGCCGCGGCGCTGGCGAAGGGCGCCGCGCCGGCGGCTCCCGCGGTGGCCGCACCGTCCGCTCCTGCACCCGCCGCGATCCCGGCGGCAGCACCTCCCGTGGCCCCCGCTCCCGCGCCCGCGGCGGTGCCGCGGTCCGCCGAGATCCCGGAGGCGCAGCTCCGGGCACTCTTCGCTGCGTACGTGGATGCGAAGCGCCGCTGCAACGAGGACGTCTCGCGGCTCACCTACGAGGCGCTCGCCCGCACGGTCGCGAAGCAGGTGCCGGAGCTGCTCGCGAAGCACAAGGCGACGCGCGTGGAGTTCCGCGTCGTCGTGAAGGACGGGCGCGCGGTTCTGAAGGCCGTGCCGCGCATGTAGGCGTCGCGCACACAACGTACGACCTCGCCCATCTCGCGCTGTCGGTGAACCCTGTGACGCGCTCCGGTCGACCCGCCTCGCGCGTGACCGGCTCCCTTGATCGGGCGACGAAATACCGCTGTTCCGGCTCTCCGCCGGGGCGCAGACGGTCCATGTGCGGGTGGATACGCTTTTCAGGTCGCACGTCGCCTCCACGACCTGGGTGTGTGAGTGAGGCGCTCCGTCTTCATCATCGCCGTCCTCGTGCTCGC
>JBJMQK010000426.1:0-5070 GCA_045802735.1 Anaeromyxobacteraceae bacterium
CCATCAACAGCCCCGGCCTGTGCCTCAACGGTGCGTGTACCCGCGGGTGCCCGTCTGGGCTCGACCAGGATTGCCCGTCGGGTTTCCAGTGCAGCAGCGCGGTGTGTGTACCCCTGCAGGACTGCTCGACGGTGCTCAACGTCTTCGGGCTGCAGTGCGCCGATGACAACGCGCTCGACTGTCCCGCGCTCGCCGACGCGAAGTGCTTTGGGCTCGTGAAGCACAACGATCAGGTCAGCCAGCTCGGCTACTGCACCTCGCGCTGCCTCACGAACGCGGACTGCCCCACGACGCGCGGGTTCTCCTGCAACGGCGGCTTCTGCACGCGCTGACGGAGCGCCTGCTCGCTCGCCTGCTGCTCGCACGCTTCCCCGGAATGAATTAGGCTGCGCGCCCGTTCGTCGGGTGTCTAGCGACTCGCCCTGCATGGGGTCGTCCGGGGCCTTGCCCTTGAGGACGGCCTCACGGGCGCAGGCTCGGACGGACGTCACCCACAGGAGGCTCGCATGAAGAAGATCTCTCTGTCCCTGCTCGGCGCGGTCGCGCTCCTCGCCGCCGCTCCCGCCGCCGCCGCGCCCCGCGGCTACTACGCGCCGCAGTACGCGCCGGCGTCGAACAACGCCATCCGCCTCGAGATCGGCGGCGCCTCGCTCTCGTCGCCGGGCATCTACTGCCCGAACGGCCCCAACGGCGGTTGCTCCAACGACGGCCCCTTCGGCTGGGGCTCGCTCTCCATCGGCGGCGCCCTCGACGTCGGCCTCGGCAACTCGCCCGTGGCGTTCACCATCGCCGCCCACGAGCTCGCAGCGTCGTACGAGTCGGGCGCCCCGAACATCTTCGAGCCGTCGTTCGGCCTCACCTTCCGCCTCCTCCGTTACCAGCCGACGCAGCTCCGCCTCGGCGTCGGCGTCGGCCTCCTCTTCGCCGAGAGCGGCGACACCGGCGCGGCGCTGAAGCTCGGCGCCGGCCTCTCGTTCTTCGCGAACGCGCCCATCGGCCTCGCGCTCGACTTCGGCCTCGACATCGGCCGCTGGGCCGGGTACGGCGTCTCGCAGTTCCAGGTCGCGATCGGCCCCGAATTTCATTTCTAGAGACCCCCGTTCGCCCTGAGCGTAGCGACCGCGAAGCGGGCGCGTAGTCGAAGGGCGAACTCCCACCCAGTACGCTGCGCGCGCGGCCCTTCACCGGCCGCGCGTGCTATTTTGGCGGCCCCATGCGCACCGAGAACCTGGCGGTGATGTTCACCGACATCCAGGGATTCACCGCGACCACCTCGCGCCAGACGCACGAGGAGAATGCGCAGCTCTTGTCGCGGCACGACGCCCTGCTGCTCCCCGTGGTCCGCGCGTTCGGCGGGCGCCACGTGAAGAGCATCGGCGACGCGTGGCTCGTGGTGTTCCGCTCGCCCACGAACAGCGTGCTGTGCGGCATGGCGATCCAGGATCGGCTGTGGGACTACAATCGCCGCGCCGCCGAGCCGGACCGCATCCGCGTCCGCATCGCGGTGAACCTGGGCGAGGTGCGCGTCACCCGGTCCATCGGCTCGACCGACGTGTTCGGCGAGCCGGTGAACATCGCGTCGCGGGTCGAGGGTGAGGCCGCGGCGGGCGAGGTGCTCTTCACCGAGTCCGTCTACCTCGCCATGAACAAGGCGGAGGTCGCGGCGGAGGAGGTCGGCTACCGGCAGCTGAAGGGCGTGCCGGAGCCGGTGCGCCTCTACCGCGCCGGGCAGGGGCGGTACGCCCTCGCCGCGGAGCCGCCGCCGGAGGGCGGGCCCGAGGCGCCGCCGTACGGCAACCACGCGCTCGCGCGGGTGAAGGGGCTCGCCGCGCCCGACCCGGCGGTGCTCGGCAGACGTTCGGAGTCGCCGGCCCGGCTCGGCGCGCTCGCCGGCCAGGCGCGCCGCGCCGCGGGCGCCGCGCTCGGCAGGCGTCCGTGGTGGGCCGCCGCGGCGGCCGCGTTCGCCGTGGCCGCGGCGATCGCCGCGATCGCGCTCTTCCCGTCGCGCCCGGAGCGCCTCATCGCCGACGGCCGCTTCGAGGAAGCGCGCGCCGCGATCGCCGAGCTGCAGGCGCGGCGCGGAGACGGAGACGCCGAGGTGCTCTACCTGCGCGGGCGCCTGCAGGAGGAGCGCTGGCGCCGCGGTGAGGCGGGGCCGCGCGAAGCGTTCTCTCTGCTCGGCCGCGCGCTCGCCGCCGGGAGCGGCGACGCGCGGCGCGAGCTCGCGCGCGAGGCCAGCGCCGCCGACTGCGCGACGCGGCGCCTCGCCGCGAAGGCGCTGGTGGACTCGCGGAGCAAGGACGCGGCCGCGGTCCTGCGCCGCCTCGCCGACGCCGAGCCCGCGGCGCCCGAGCCGGAGAACGCTCTCGAGACGGTGAAGCGCCTCTTCGCGGCGGACGGCCGCTGCGGCGCGGGTGACCTTGCGCGCGAGGGACTGAAGGCGCTCGAGGACGCGTCGTGAGCCCGCGCGCCCGGTCCCGGGCGCGCCGCCCCGTCCGCTCCGGCCTCGACGTGCTCGCCGCGGAGCGCTACCGGCCGCTGCGCGGGCTCTCGATCGGGCTCGTCTGCAACCCGACCGCGGTGGACGCGCGGCTGCGCCACGCGGCCGACCTCCTCCACGCCGCGCCGCGGGTCCGGCTCGCGCGCCTCTTCGGCCCGGAGCACGGGGTCCGCGGCGACGCGCAGTACATGGCCGCCGTCGGCGACGAGCAGGACCCGCGCACCGGGGTCCGCGTGAGCTCGCTCTACGGCGCCACGCGCGCGTCGCTCACGCCCGCGCCCGAGGCGCTCGCCGGCCTCGACGCGCTCGTCTTCGACATCCAGGACGTCGGCGCGCGCTACTACACGTACCAGGCGACGATGATGCTCTGCCTGGAGGCGGCGGCCCGGGCGCGGATCGGCTTCTTCGTGCTCGACCGGCCGAACCCCATCGGCGGCGTCGCCGTGGAGGGCCCGCGCCTGCGCGCCGGGTTCGAGAGCTTCTGCGGGCTGCACGACCTCGCGCCGCGCCACGGCCTCACCGTCGGTGAGCTGGCGGAGCTGTTCCGGGTCGAGCTCGAGCTCGATGTCGCCCTGACGGTCGTCGCCTGCGACGGCTGGCGCCGGGGCGCGCACGCGCGCGACACCGGGCTGCCGTGGGTGTTCCCCTCGCCGAACATGCCCACCCCCGAGACCGCGCTCGTGTACCCGGGCATGTGCCTCCTCGAGGGCACGAACCTCTCCGAGGGGCGCGGGACGACGCGCCCGTTCGAGCTGTTCGGCGCGCCGTGGCTCGACGCCGCGGCGCTCGTCGCGACGCTCGAGTCGGAGCGGCTCCGCGGCGTGCGCTTCCGCCCGGTGAGCTTCGTCCCGACCTTCGACAAGCACGCTGGCGCGCGGTGCCACGGGGCCGAGCTGTTCGTCACCGATCGCGAGGCGTTCCAGCCGTTCCGCACCGGCGTCGCCGCGATCGCCGCCGCGCGCGCGCAGGACCCGGAGCGCTTCCGCTGGCGTACCGAGGCGTACGAGTTCGTGGAGAACGTCCCCGCCTTCGACCTCCTGTGCGGGTCGGCGCGGGAGCGCGAGGCCATCGAGCGCGGCGCGACCGTGCGCGAGCTCGCGCGCGGCTGGGCCGCGGAGGAGCGCGCCTTCGCGCGACGGCGGCGGCGCTTCCTCGCCTACCGCGATTAGGAAGACGCGGTGGAACCCGGAGGCCCGAGAGCGGTCGCGCTCCTCGGCGGGTCGTTCAACCCGCCGCACGTCGCGCACCTCATGGCGGCGTACTGGACGCTCGCGACGCAGGATGTCCGCGAGGTCTGGCTGCTCCCCACGTTCCGCCACGCCTTCGGGAAGGCGCTCGCGCCGTTCGACGACCGCGTGCGCATGTGCGAGCTCGCCGCCCGCACCGTCCGCGGCGTGGCGGTCTGCACGGCCGAGGCGGAGCTCGCCGACGACCCCCTCGTCGGGAAGACCGTGCGCACGCTCGAGCACCTCGTCGCGAAGCACCCCGCCACCCGCTTCGCGCTCGTCGTCGGCACGGACATCCTGCGCGAGACCGAGAAGTGGTACCGCTGGGATCGCGTCCGGGAGCTCGCCCGCATCATCGTCGTGGGGCGCGAGGGGCACCCGGAGGGCGCGCGCGGCGCGCCGCTCCTCCCGCCCGTCTCGAGCACCGACATCCGCGCGCGGCTGGCGCGCGGCGAGGACGTGTCGGCGCTCGTGCCGCGGCTCGTGCGGGAGTACATCGGCGCGCGCGGGCTGTATCGCTGACCTGGTTTCGCACGCGCGCCCGGCATGGGCACGGGCCCGCCGCCCGCCGCGGCGCCTCGGGTAGGATGCCTCGCGTGGCCGAGAGACCCAGCGACTCGCGGATGGGCTCGCGGCCCGGGTGGGCGCACCCGTGGATCGCCGCCGGGCTCCTCGCCTGCCTCGCCCTCGCCCAGTACCGCCACGGGCAGGACTTCGGCGTGTTCTGGCGCGCCGGCGGCCGCTTCGTCGCTGGGCGAGATCTCTTCCCGGCTGCGGACGGCTTCCTGGCGTGGCGCTACGCCCCAGGCACCGCGCTCCTCTTCGCCCCGCTCGCGCTCCTGCCGTTCGGGGCGGCGAAGGCGCTGTGGTTCGCGCTGCTCGCGGCGGCGGGCGGCCTCGTCGTCGCTCGCCTCGCGCGCGACGCCGGCGACTGGAGGCCCGTCGGGCTCGCGCTCCTCGCGCTGTCGCGGCCGCTCGTCGAGGAGTTCGCCTGCGGGCAGGTGAACCTCGTCGTGCTGCTCGCGGCGCTCGCGGCGTTCCGGGACGAGGACCGGGGACGGCCGCTCCGCGCCGGGCTCCTCCTCGCGCTCTGCATCGGCCTGAAGCTGTCGCCGGCGCTGCTCGTCCTGGCCGCGGTCCCGGCGCGGCGCTGGCGGATCGCTGCGGGGACGGCGCTCGGGCTCGGCCTCGTCGCGCTCGCGCCGCTGCCGTTCTACGGACCGTCCGGCGCGATCGCGGTTCACGTCGCGTGGATCCGGTCGCTCGCCGCCGCCTCCCCGGGCGCCGCAGCGGTGGGCGGGAACCCGTCGCGCTTCGGGTGCGCGGCCCCGCGCGGGGCGCCGA
>JBJMQK010000429.1:0-8319 GCA_045802735.1 Anaeromyxobacteraceae bacterium
GAGCATCCGCTTGAAGTCGCGTTGCCGGATGAGGAACACCGCCGCGAGGCCGATGGAGAGCAGGCCGATGGCGACGAGGGCCTCGCGCGCCAGGGGACCTTCGCCGGCCGCGGTGCAGACCTGGAGGACGCGGACGATCGCCAGGAACGCCACGCTGGTGACCCCACCGGAGAGGATCGCGCCGAGCAGGCCCGGGGCCTCGCCATACGCGTCGGGCTTCCAGGCGTGGAACGGGGCGAGGCCCATCTTCGTCCCATACCCGGCGAGCAGGAACACGAACGCGAAGCGCACCCAGGGGCGGGACTGGGAGGGACCGGCCGCGAGCAGATCGCCGAGGAGCAGCGAGCGCGGGCCGCCCGGCGCGGCCGAGGCGAGCGCCAGGAGGAAGGTGCCGAGGAGCGCGAAGGCGATGCCGACCGAGCAGACCACCAGGTACTTCCAGGCGGCCTCGAGCGAGCGCTCGTTGTGGTTGAAGTAGATGAGGGGAGCGGTCGAGAGCGTCGTGATCTCGATCGCGACCCACAACAGGCCGAGGTGCTGCGCGAGGGCCACCGTCGAGGTGGCGGCGAGCAGGACCAGGAGCCCGCTCACGAAGGCGCGGTTGTCCCGGTCCCGGCGGCGGGCCAGGTAACCCTGCGCGTAGACGGCGCAGACGAGGAACAGCGCGCTGACGAGCGTGAGCACGAGCTGCCCCGCCGCGTCGAGGGCGAGCCATCCGTCGAATGCGGGCCGCGGCGGGGCGGCCCACAGCCAAGCCACCGCGCCCGCGTGCGCCGAGGCCCCGACGAGCAGCGCCGCCGGACGCCACCGCGCCACCGGCATGGCGAAGGCCACGGCGGCGAGGAAGAGCGGAGCGGCGACGAGGAGGAGCACGGTCAGTCCTTGAGCGACGAGAGCTTCTCGGTGTCGAGCGAGGCGAAGGCGCGCTGGATGTCGAACATCACGAGCCCCATGACGAAGACCGCCGCGAGGAGGTCGAGCAGGACACCCACCTCCACCATGACGGGCATGAAGTCCGAGAGCAGCAGCCCGAGCACGAACACGCCGTTCTCCACGACGAGGAAACCGAGCACCTGGCCCACGGCCTTGCGACGGGTCACGATGAGGAGGAGACCGCTCCAGACCGTTCCCATGGAGGTGGCGACGAGGAGCGGGTGCTTCTCGGGGATCGGGAGCGGGAGGCCGGACCCGAGCCAGACCGCCGTCGCGATCCCGAAGCCGCCGGCCACGAGCGTGGGGACGAAGCCGACGAGCGGCGTCAGCTCGCGGCTCACGGTGGACTCGCGCGTGGCGCGTGCCAGGAGCCAGGGGATGCCGATCCCCTTCACCACCATGGCGCCGAGCGCGAGCGCCGCGACGTGGTGGGCGTCCGCGGCGGAGCCTGCGAGCGCGATGGGCAAGAGCGCGAGGATCCCCCCCTGCAGCGCCACGGCCCTGATGCCCGCCCGCAGCCGCGACGAGGCGAGGACGAAGAGGTCGATGACGAGCACGAGGATGAAGAGCAGGTCGATCCAGCCGGTCACGGGATCACCTCAGGAGCAGGACCAGCGCGAAGGCGGACAGGACGGAGGCGCCGATGAGGAGCTGCGGGACGCGCGCGAGGCGGAGCCGCGCCATGCTCGACTCGACGACGCCGATCGCCACGGCGAAGGCGAGCTGGCCGAGGCCGAAGGCGAGGAAGGCCGCGAGCGGCTCGGGGAAGCGCGCGCCGAGCACCAGCTTCACCACGAGCGCGCCGAAGAGGTACAGCTTCAGCGCCGCGCCGTACTGGATGAGCGCCAGGTCGGGCCCGGAGTGATCGAGCACCATCACCTCGTGGATCATCGTGAGCTCGAGGTGCGTGGCGGGATCGTCGACCGGGATGCGGGCATTCTCGGCCAGCGCCACCACGAAGAGCGCGATGGCGACGAGCAGCAGCGCGGGTCCGTCGGTCCGCCACGACGCCGCGAGCCCCTCGCCGAGGAGATGTGTGAGGTCGAGCCCACCGGTCGAGCGCACCAGCGACACGAGCCCGAGGAAGAGCGCCGGCTCGGCGAGCGCGGCGTAGGTCACCTCCCGGGCGGCGCCCATGCCCTCGAACGAGGAGCCGGTGTCGAGCGCCGCGACCACGGTGGCGAACCGGGCCAGGCCGAGGAGATAGGCGAGCAGGACGAAGTCGCCGGTGAAGGAGAGCGTCGAGGACGGCCCGCCGAGCGGGACGAGGAGCCCGGCGACGGCGACGGCGGCGAGGCCGACGATGGGGCCCGCGCGGAACACCCAGGACGTGCTCCGGCTGTAGACGGAGCCCTTGCGGACGAGCCGGAGCAGGTCGCGGTACGGCTGCACGAGCGGTGGCCCTTCGCGGCCCGCCACCCTGGACTTCACGCGCCCGATGACGCCGAGCAGGAGCGGCGGCGCGAGCAGGAAGGCGGCGAGCTGGAGCGCGGAGACGAGCATCGGCGTCACCGCAGCGCGAGCCACGCGAGGAGCCCCAGGACACCGGCCAGGACGAGCACCACCTTCGACTGGACGCGCCCGCCGAACTGGGCCCGGAGCCCGTCCGCGATCGAGGTGGCCGACCGGAGCGCCGGGAGGATGGCGACGTCGAGGACGGTGTCCGGCACATGGGAGTCGAAGGAGGCGCGGCGCGGGAAGAGGCCCCTCGGAGGCTCGACCCGCTTCCTCGGGAAGAACACCCAGCGGAAGCGGAGCACGAGGAGCTCCGCGAACGACGAGCCGGTGTACTGCATGCGGGGAGTCGGGTACGCGAAGCCGCAACCCCACGTCGCGACGGTGGGCTGGATCGGCGCAGGCCTCGCGCGGCGCCACAGCACGAGAAGTCCTATCGCGCCGGCGAGCACCAGGGCGACGAGGCTCACGCGCCACGCGGCGTGGGCCGCCTGCTCGGCCGGGCCCGCGAGCGATGCCTCGGCGAGCCCCGACCAGCCCGCGGCGGCGCGGGTGAGCGCCGGCAGCCAGGCCGCCGGGACGAGCCCGATGACGGCGCACGCTGCGGCGAGCACGGCCATCGGGACGAGCATCGCCAGCGGCGGCTCGTGCCCGCGGAGCGCGTCCGCCGTGCGCGCGTGGCCGAGGAAGACGGTCCCGAACACCTTGGCGAAGCACGCCGCCGCCAGGCCTCCGACGAGCGCCAGCGCCGGGGCCGACAGGACGGCGAGGCTCGTGGCGGGGACGGTGCGGTTCGCGAGGCTCCGGAACGAGGCGAGGTAGACGAGCCACTCCGACGCGAACCCGTTGAGCGGCGGGAGGCCGCAGATCGCGACGGCCCCCACGAGGAAGAGCGCGGCGGTGCGCGGCATGGTGCGCGAGAGCCCGCCGAGCCGGTCGAGCTCGCGCGTGCCGGTGGCGTGGTGCACCGCCCCGGCGCCGAGGAAGAGGAGCCCCTTGAACGTGGCGTGATTCACGACGTGGAGCACCGCGCCGGAGAAGCCCAGCACGACCAGCGCGGCGTCGCCGAGCGAGCGGCCGATCATCGCGAGGCCCACGCCGATGGCGATGATGCCGAGGTTCTCGACCGAGTGGTACGCGAGCAGCCGCTTCACGTCGTGCTGCGCCAGCGCGAAGGCGACGCCCAGCACGCCGGAGACGACGCCCGCCGCGAGGAGCCAGGCACCCCAGGCGAGCGGGGGCGCCTGGAAGAAGCCGGTGATCCGCAGGAGCCCGTAGATCCCGGTCTTGAGCAGCACGCCCGACATGAGCGCCGAGACGTGGCTCGGCGCCGCGGCGTGGGCGCCCGGGAGCCAGAAGTGGAGCGGCACCAGGCCCGCCTTGAGGCCGAAGCCGAACAGGGCGAGCCCGAAGACCCAGCCCGCCAGCGGGGCGCCGCCGTCGAGCCCGGACATGGCGGCGAACTCGAAGGAGCCGGCCATGCGGCCGAGCGCGGCGAAGACCGCGAAGAGCGCCAGGTTCCCCGCATGCGCCGAGGCCAGGTAGACGAAGGCGGCGCGCTGCGCCTCGGGCCGCTCGTGCTCCGTGAGGACGAGGAAGAAGCCGGACAGCGCCATCACCTCCCACGCCGCCAGGAACAGGATGGCGTTCGCGGCGATGCAGACGAGCGTCATCGCTCCCGTGACGAGGCCGAAGAAGAGCTGGAGGCGGATGGACTGCGCGCCGCGCTCGGCCTGCGGCCAGTAACGGAGGCCGTAGACCGAGCCGAGCGCCGGCAAGGCGAGGACGGGGAGCAGGAAGAACGCGGAGAGGGCGTCGACGCGCACCGACAGCGACGCCCCCGGCGTCGGCCAGCTCGCGGACCACGCCGCGGCGGGCCCGTGCAAGGCGGTCGCGGCTCCGGTGATGCCGAGGAGCGCGCCGGCGACGAGGACGAGCGTCGCGAGCCGCTGGGCGCGGACGGGCCATCGCCGGAGGAGGACGGCCGGGACGCCGCTCGAGGCGGTGAGGAGCGACGCCGCGGCGACGAGGGCGAGGGTCATGGTCGGTGAAGGTGCGGCGAGTGGCCGACACGGAGCATGAACCACGCCAGCGCTCCGTCGCAAGCGCTCGCCTCGCTCGCCGGGGCCAGGAATGCCGTTTCGGCGCGCGGCGCCGATTCGGCACACACGCGCGCACGGCCTCGCACCGCGGTCCCGGTCGCGGGCACCGGTGGGCAGGAGTGATCGTGCGCCGGAACGGCACTAGACTCTCGCTCCTCGCGCGAGAGGTGGACGGTGCCAAAGAGGAGCTGGGGGGTCGGTCGGCGGTGTCTGGTGGTGAAGCCCGCCGGCAACGGGCCGGGCGTCTCACGTCACCTGTCGGTGGCCGGCTTCACCACCCTCGTCGCACGCTCCGAGGCCGAGGCGCTGGCGGTGCTCGATCGCGAGGCGCTGGCGGTGGCGCTCATCTCGCAGGCGTTCGGGTCGGTCGCGATCTCCGCCATGGTGGCGCGCGCCGGGCACCAGCACCCCGAGGTCCCGGTGGTGGTCCTCGGAACCTCGGGCACCGTCCAGGAGGCGGTCGACGCCATGCAGCAGGGCGCCGCGGACTACCTCCCGCCCCCGCTCGACGGCGAGGTGCTCCTCGCCCGGCTGCGGCGCCTGCTCGAGGCCACCGCGCCGCCGGAGCAGAGGCCCGCCGGCGGCTCGGCCTCGTTCACCGGGCTCGTCGGCGGCTCGGCGGTCATCCGCCGGGTCCTCACGACCATCGACAAGATCGCCCGCTACAAGACGAACGTCCTCATCCTGGGCGAGAGCGGCACGGGCAAGGAGCTCATCGCGCGCGCGCTCCACGCCCGCGGCCCGCGACGACAGCAGCTCTTCGTCCCGCTCAACTGCGCCACGCTCGGGCGGGAGCTGCTCGAGAACGAGCTGTTCGGCCACGAGCGCGGCGCCTTCACCGGGGCGGGCGAGCGCAAGAAGGGGCTCTTCGAGCTGGCCGATGGCGGCACCCTCTTCCTCGACGAGATCGCCGAGATGGACCCGGCCACGCAGGCGAAGCTCTTGCGGGTCCTCGAGCGCAACGAGTTCCGGCGCGTCGGGGGCACCGGGAAGGTCAAGGTCGACCTCAGCGTCCTCGCGGCGACGAACCGAAACATCGACGAGGCGATCCGCAGCGGAAAGTTCCGCGAGGATCTCTATTACCGCCTCAAGGTGGTGACCCTCGTCCTTCCACCGCTGCGCGAGCGCAAGGAGGACATCCCCGCGCTCATCGACTCCTTCATCGCGGACTTCAATCGCCGCAACGGTCAGAAGATCCAGGGGATCTCGCCCCAGGCGCTGAAGGCCATGATGGAGTACGACTGGCCGGGAAACGTCCGGGAGCTGAAGCACGCCATCGAGAGCGCAGCGATCCTCGCCTCCGGTGACACCGTCGGCGTCGACGGGTTCGCCGAGTTCGCGCGGCGCGGTGCGCGCGGCGGGAGCGCAGCCGCAGCGCCGTCACAGCGCGGCGGGTCCGTGACGCTCCCGGTCGGCTCGAGCCTCGCCGCCGCGGAGCGCGAGCTGATCCTGGCGACGCTGCGGCGCCACCCGAACAAGCGCGAGGCCGCGCAGGTGCTCGGGATCGGCATGCGGACGCTCTACACGAAGCTGAAGGAGTACCAGCAGCGGCCCGCTCGCGTTGATGCCGAAACGGCATGACCCTGCCGAATCGGCGGCCTGCGCTGCTCCGCCGCCGTCGAACCTGACGCCCGGTGCGAGGTTCCGCCGCTGGCGCGCTTCATGCTTTGGCGGCGGGCGTGATGTTGCGACAGCCACCCGCCGGCGAGGCGACGCCGACCGAGGGTCGCCGAGCGCTGCTCGTCGTCGCGGCGACCGCCACCGACCGGGACGGCCTGTTCCGGGAGCTCTCGGAGCGGGGCGACTTCCTGCTGCGCTATGCGTCGAGCAGCGCCGAGGCGGCGCGCGTCCTGAAGGAGGCCGGCGTCGTGCTGCTGATCGCGGCGCCCGAGGTCCCGACGATCGCGGTGAACATGCTCCTCGCGTCGAAGGGGCGGCTGCGCCCCGAGCTGCCGGTGCTGGTCATCCGCAACCGGCAGGCCGAGGAGCCGCCGGCGTGGGCGAGGCGCGGGGTCGGCGTGCTCCGCTGCCCGCTGTTGCCGGCGGCGCTGAGCCGCTCGGTCGACGTGGTGCTGGGGCTGGTAGGGCGATGAGCGAGGAGCTGGACGCGATGAACGGAATTCCGCCTGCAGGCGAGTCCCCCACGGTGACGAGGATCCGCCGATGACGTACCTCCTCTTCGGAGCGCTCGTCCTGCTCGCGGGCGCGGTGCTCGCGCTCTCGCTCAGGGACAACGAGCACCGCGGCTGGGCGGCGATCGGCTCGCAGGCCGTGGCGAGCGGACTCGTCCTCGCCGGCGTCGTGCCGGTCCTCGTGACGGGGGCCGATCTCCGCGCCTCGGTGGCCTGGTCCTTCCCCATCGACGTCATCGCGGTGCACCTCGATCCGCTGGGTGCATTCTTCCTGGCGTGGTCCCTCCCCTTGACGTTGCTCGGGACCATCTACGCGCTCGGGTACCTGCGCCCCTGGTTCAAGACCAGGAACGCCGGGGTGCAGTTCGCGCTGCTCAACGTCACCTCCCTCTCCTTCATCGTGATCTACACGGTGGAGAGCGCGTTCGTGTTCCTGCTCGGGTGGGAGATCGCGGCGGTCGCCGCCTGGCTGCTCGTCGTCTGGGACTATCGCAACCAGAAGATCCGCTTTGCCGGCTTCAATTACCTCGTCTCGACGCACATCGGCCTGTTCTTCCTGCTCGCCGCGTTCATGGTGATGCACAGCCAGACCGGGTCGATGGAGTTCCAGGCGTTCGGCGCATTCCTGCGGACGCCCAGCCCGCTGCGGAGCGTCACGTTCGTCCTCCTGGTGACGTCGTTCGGCCTCAAGTCCGCCTTCTTCCCGTTCCACACCTGGCTGCCCCGCGCCCACTCCGCCGCGCCCGCGCACGTCTCGGCGCTCATGTCGGGGGTGATCCACAAGGCCGGGCTGTTCGGGCTCCTCCGCGTGACGCTGCTCATCGGCGCGCCCGAGGCGTGGATGGGCTGGTACGTCCTCGGCTTCTCGGCGCTGTCCGTGCTGGTGGGCGTCCTGTACACGACCGCCCAGCGCGACATGAAGCGGCTCCTCGGCTACTCCTCGACCGAGAACGTCGGGATCGCCGGCATGGGCTTCGGCGTCGGTTACCTCGGGCTCGCCTGGAACCGGCCGGAGCTGGTGGCGCTCGGCTTCACCGGCGGCATCCTGCACCTCCTCAATCACGCCTTCTTCAAGTGCCTGCTCTTCTACGCGGCGGGCGCGGTGTACCGCTCGACCCACACCGTCGACCTGGAGCGGCTGGGCGGCCTCGCGCGACGCATGCCGTGGACCGCCACCTTCTTCCTCGTGGGCGCGCTCGCCATCTCGGCGCTGCCGCCCCTGAACGGCTTCGTGAGCGAGCTGCTCATCTACGCGGGGCTCCTGCACCAGGCCGCGCCAGCCGGGGTCGAGCGCGGCTTGCTCGTCGTCGGGGCGGCGCTGCTCGCCTTCGCGGGCGGCGTGTCGGCGCTCGCCATGACCCGGGCCTTCGGCGTCGCCTTCCTGGGTTCGCCGCGAGATCGTGGCGTGCATTGCGAGGGCGAGGTGCCGACGTCGATGCGCCTCCCCATGGCCGTGCTCACCGTCGGTATCGGCGCGCTCGGCCTCTTCCCGGCGCTGGGGTTCACGGTCGTGGAGCGGACGGCCGGGCTCTTCCTGGCAGGGCACGGCGCCGCGCCGGTGTCCCAGCTCGGCGTCGCGCGGCTCCTCGCGCCCGTGGCCGGTGTCGGGCTCCTCCTGCTCGTCGTGCTGGCGGCGCTCGTCGCCCTGCGCTGGGCGTTGCTGCGCGGCGCGCCCGCTCCCGTCGGGGCGACCTGGG
>JBJMQK010000430.1:0-11163 GCA_045802735.1 Anaeromyxobacteraceae bacterium
CGGGCTCCATCGCCGCGCGCGCGGAGGCGCTCGCCGCGTGCGTGCGCGCCCTGGACGCGCCGAGGGTGAACATCGTCGCGCACTCGATGGGCGGCCTCGACGCGCGGCTCGCGATCGCGCGCCTCGGGCTCGCCGGTCGCGTCGCGTCGCTCACCACCATCGGCACGCCGCACCGCGGGACGCCGCTCGCCGACCTCGGCACCTCCCTGCTCGGCGAGCGCCTCGGCCTGCGCCGCACGCTCGAGCACCTCGGCGTGGCGGTGGACGCCTTCTACGATCTCACGACCGAACGCATGGCCGCCTTCAACGCGGCGGTCCCCGACGTGCGCGGCGTCGCCTACGCGAGCGTCGTCGGCGTCGCGCGCGCGCGGCGCCGGACGAACCCGCTGCTCCTCCCAGGGTGGATCTACCTGCGCGCGGCCGCGGGCGAGAACGACGGCCTCGTCCCCGCGGCATCGCAGCCCTGGGGCGAGCTCCTCGGTGAGGTCGACGCCGACCACTGGGCCCAGATCGGCTGGTCGAAGCACTTCGACGCGGCGGCGCTGTACGAACGCCTGCTCGCGGAGCTCCGCGGCCGGGGATTCTAGGGCGGTGCGTCACCTTGCCACGGCCCGGCGTTATGGTACTGGTTTCGGACTCTTTTTCGGCCCGGCGACGCCGGGCGGAGGACCCCGATGGCCGAGCTTCAGTGGAAGAAGGTGTTCTGCCCCGTCGACTTCTCCGACGAATCGCGCGCGGCGCTCCGCGTCGCCGTCGACCTCGCCCGCCGCTTCGGCGCGGAGCTGACGCTCTTCCACGCCGACACGGCCGGCTCGGCGCTGCAGGCCTCGGTGAGCGAGCCCGGTCAGCTCGGCGACTGGAAGCGGCAGGCGGAGGCCCTCGGCGCGCCGCGCGTCACGACGGCGCGCGCGGCCGGCGAGCCGCAGGCGACGATCGTCGAGGAGGCGCAGCGCGGCGGCGCCAACCTCATCGTGATGGGGACGCACGGCCGCACCGGCCGCTCGGCCTCGCTCATCGGATCGGTCGCCGAGAACATCGTGCGGCGCAGCACCATCCCGGTCCTGACGGTGCACGCCGACTGGACGGGGGCGTAGCGAGCGGCGCCTCGACGGCGCGTCGAACCACGACGCCCGCCGCTCAGCGCTCGCGCCAGGGCTCCGACGCGCGCAGCGCCGCGAGGATGGCGCGCGTCGAGGGCGAGCGGTTGAGCGTGTAGAAGTGCAGGCCGGGCGCGCCGCGGCGGAGGAGGTCCGCGCACTGCAGGCTCGCGTACGCGACGCCGAGCTGCATCGCGGCCTCGGGATCGGCGCGGCGCACCTCCATCGCCGCGCGCAGCTGCGGCGGGATCGCGGCGCCGCACATCGCGGTGAAGCGCTCGATCTGGTCCACGTTGGTGAAGGGCATCACGCCCGGCACGATGGGGACCGCGATGCCCGAGGCGCGCGCGCGCTCGACGAAGCGGAAGTAGTGCGCGTTGTCGAAGAAGAGCTGCGTCACGAGGAAGTCGGCGCCGGCGTCCACCTTCGTCCTGAGATGGGCGAGGTCGCGGCCGAGGTCGCGCGTCTCGACGTGGCCCTCGGGGTACGCGGCGGCGCCGACGCAGAAGCGCCAGCGATCCTTCTCCGCGCGGATGAAGGCGACGAGCTCGCTCGCGTAGCGGAAGCCCTCGGGGTGCGGCACGAAGGTGGTCTGGCCCTTCGGCGGATCCCCGCGCAGCGCGAGGACGTTCTGCACGCCGGCTGCCTGCAGGTCGTCGAGCACCGCCGCCAGCTCCTGCCGCGACGAGCCCACGCAGGTGACGTGCGCGACCGTCTCCACCTCCGTCTCGCGCTTCAGGCGGGCCACGAGCTCGAGCGTGCGCTCGCGCGTGGATCCCCCCGCGCCGTAGGTCACGGACACGAACCCGGGGCCGAGCGGGCGCAGCGCCTCGACGCACTCGAAGAGCTGCCGGACGCCGTCGTCGGTCTTCGGCGGGAAGAACTCGAAGGAGAAGATCGGCTCGCCGCGCTCGCGCGCGAACCGTAGGATGTCGGAGACCTTCACGCGGCCCAAGGTAGCATTCCGGCGACATGAGCGCTGCCCGTCCACCGAAGCCCCCGCAGGTGCCGACGGCGCCGCGCTACATCACGCCCGAGGGCTACGAGCGGATGGCCGAGGAGCACGACCGCATCTGGACGGTGCTCCGCCCGAAGATCGTCGCCGAGGTCGAGGCGGCCGCGGCGCTCGGCGACCGCAGCGAGAACGCCGAGTACATCTACGGCAAGCGCAAGCTGCGCGAGCTGGACCGCCGGCTGCGGTTCCTCTCGGAGCGCCTCGACGCGCTCACCGTCGTCGACCCGAAGCCGCACCCGAGCGGCAAGGCCTACTTCGGCGCGTGGGTGACGGTCGAGGACGAGGACGGCGCCGAGCGCGCGTTCCGGCTCGTCGGCGCCGACGAGGCCGACGCCGGGAAGGGCCGCATCAGCGTGGACGCGCCGCTCGGGCGCGCCCTGCTCGGCAAGGCCGAGGGCGACGTCGTCCGCGTCGAGCGGCCCGCAGGATGGGCGGAGCTCACGGTCGTCGAGGTCTCCTGGGCCGCGCCCGCCTGATCGCCCTCTCCCCACCCGGCGAGGCTCGCCCGCGCGCGGCCGGGTGGCCGACAGCTGCTGCCTCCGCGGCGTGCCCTGCGCAACGTGAAGCGGATGGCCTGGGGCAACGCGTTCGCGGGCGGACTCATGGCGCAGCTCGCCGGACCCGGCGTGCGGCGCGTCCTGCGCCCGCTGTCCGCGCGCGGCCACCTCCACCCGGGCCCGCTCGAGGGTGGGCGGCGGCTCGTCCTCATCCAGCTCGACGGCGTCTCGCACCGGCGCCTCGAGTGGGCGCTCGGGCAGGGGCACATGCCCTTCCTCGCCCGCCGCCTCGACAAGGGCGGGCACGCGATGGCGTCATCGCGGAGCGGCGCACCCGCCTCGACCCCCGCGTTCCAGGCAGGGCTCATGTACGGCATCGCGCCGAGCGTGCCGGGGTTCGTCTGGTACGACCGCCGCAACGGTCGCGAGGTCCGGATGGACCGGCCGCGCGACGCGGCGAGCGTGGAGTCATCGCTCGCGAGCATGAACCCGCCGCTCCTCCGCGGCGGGACGTCGTACTTCTCGATCTTCAGCGGCGGCGCCGCGTTCCCGCACTTCTGCCTGTCCGGCCTCGCGGGCGAGCTCGACCTCGACGCGCTGACGCAGGGGTTCTCCGGGTGGGACGCGCTCGCGAGCACGCTCGTGCACTCGCTCACCGTGGCGCGCACGGCGGGGCGCCTCGCCTACGAGGGGGCCGCGGGGGTGTGGGACGGGGCGCGCTGGGCGGCCTCGCTGCGGCGCCTCAAGCACGAGCCGCGCTTCCTCCTGCACCGGCTGCTCGTCGGCGCGCTCATGCGCGAGCTCGCGGTGGAGGGGATCCTGCTCGACGTCTCGCGCGGCGTGCCCGTCATCTACGCCGACCTCCTCGGCTATGACGAGTACGCCCATCGCCGCGGCCCCGACTCCGCCGCGGCCGTGGCGCAGCTCCGCTCGATGGACGTCGCCCTCGCGGCGATCTTCTCGGCGGCCGACGCGCTGCCGGAGCTGCGCTACGACGTCTACGTCTTCTCCGACCACGGCCACGTCGCGACGAAGCCGTTCGAGTCCTTCACCGGGCTGTCCTTGCCGGAGTACCTCGCGCTCGCCGACGGCGGGATCGCCGTGCCGCGACGGCTCGACGGCGAGGAGGCGGTGCGGCTCGCGCAGACCCGCTCCGCCCGCGCGCTCCTCGCGAGCGCCTTCCGCAAGGTGCCGCAGCGCGTCCATTCCTTCGCGGGGCACCTCCTCGATCGCGCCGAGCGCGGCGTCATCGGGCACGCGCTCGGCTTCGCGCGGATGGACCGCGTCATCACCGCCGAGGCCGGTGACCTCGCCCACGTCTACTTCACCGACGAGCGCGCACCGGTGGACCTCGAGACGATCCGGCTGCGCCACCCCGGCGTCCTGTCGGCGCTGCGCGAGTCGCGCGCGGTCGGCATCGTCGCGGTGCGCGGGGGGACGCGTGGCATCGCCATCGCCGGGGGGCAGGAGCTCGACCTCGCGCGTCCCGACGACGTCGCGCAGCTCCCCCACCCCGACCGCGCGCTCCTCGCCTCGTACCTCGCGGACCTCGTGTCCTTGCCCGGCTCGGGCGACCTCGTCGTCCTCGGCTGGCGCGGCGACGGCAAGATCCCCGTCGCCTACGCCTGGGAGTTCGGCTCGCACGGCGGCGTCGCGCCCGAGGAGCTGGAGATCTTCTTCGTGCACCCGCGCACCTGCGCCCTGCGCTTCGCCGACGCCCAGCGCCCCGACGCGCTCTACCGCCTGTTCACCGCGGGTTATCGAACCGGCGAGCGACCGCCGCGCGAGCGCCCGCGGCCTGAGGGCGCGCCGTGAGGATCATGTCGTGGAACATCCACGGGATGCGCGGCCGCGACGGGCGCTCGGACCCCGAGCGCGTGGCGCTCGTCATCGAGGAGGCGCACCCGGACGTCGCGGGGCTGCAGGAGGTCGGTGCGCTCGGCGGGCCGGGCGAGCTCCTCGATCCGGCGGGCACGCTCGCGCGCCTCACCGGCCTCGCGCAGGCGTTCGGCCTCACCGAGCTGCGCGGCGGGTACCCGTACGGCAACTGCATCCTGTCGCGCTTCTCGATCGCAGCCACGCGGAGCTACGACCTGTCGGTGGCCGGGCGCGAGAAGCGCGGCTGCCTCCGCGCCGACATCGACCTCGGCGCCGCGGCGGTCCACGTCTTCAACTGCCACCTCGGGCTCGACCGGCGCGAGCGGCGGCGCCAGGCGGCGCAGCTCCTCGGCGCGGACATCCTGCGCGACGCCGCGCTCGCCTACCCGCTCGTGCTCGTCGGCGACTTCAACGCCTGGACGAGCCGCTCCGCGGTGCCGCGCTGGATCCGGCGCCAGCTCGCCGACGCCGCGGTGCTCGCGCGCGCGCCCCGCGCCACCTTCCCGTCGGTGTTCCCGCTCGTCCGGCTCGACCGCGCGTACGTGGGCGCGGCGGTGCGGGTGCTCGCCTGCTCGGTGCACGACAGCCGCCTCGCCCGCCTCGCGTCCGACCACCTGCCGCTCGTCCTCGACATCGACATCGCGCCGGCCGCGCGCCGCCCGCCGCCGGCGCGCGCCATCACGGCGTCCGGCGTCACGACGGAGGTGCGGTGAGGACCGCGGCGGCACCGCAGCGGCCCGACGCCCCGCGCCGTCTCTTCTGCGCGACGCGGCGCGTGCCCACACTTGATCGGGAGCGGCGTGGCCGCGGGAGGGAGCGATGGCGGAAGCGGAGGAGGGAGCGACCCCACGGCTCGGCGAGGTCGGGGCGGGCATCGTGCGCAGCGTCCAGGAGCGGCCATGGCCGACGCTCCTGCTCGCCGCGGCGGGGGGGTACGTGCTCGGCGGCGGGCTCTTCTCCGGCCTCACGCGCCCGCTCGCGCGCGCGGCGATGGGCGCGTTGCTCGTCCCCGGCTTCCGCGAGCGGGTCGTCGGGACGGCGCGGGAGGCGGCGGAGGCGCAGGCGTAGCCGCGGCGACGAGGACACGAGAGGCGCACACGGGACGCAGCACGGGGAGGAACGCGATGGACTGGAACTGGAAAGACCTGAAGGACATGCAGTGGAAGGACGTGAAGAAGCTCAGGAAATTCGACCGCGAGGACCTGCTCAACCGGATCGGGCTCGCCGAGCATGATCCGGCGAGCGACTTCTTCTCGGGCCTCGGGCTCTTCGCGGTCGGCATCCTCGTCGGCGCGGGCCTCGGCATCCTGTTCGCGCCGCGCCCCGGCGCCGAGCTGCGCACGCAGGTCACGGAGCGCATCAAGAACCGCGGTCAGCGCCAGGACGAGTTCCCGTCGAGCCGCGGCGCCGAGCAGTCGTCGCCGGTGACGAGCCGGATCAGCTGAAGGAGGACCGCGTCCTCCCCCTGCCGAGCGAAGCTCGTCAGGGACCCCCTCCTGCTCGCAGGGGCCCAGCGCCACTCCGTGGCGCCGTCCCTGCCTCGCGCCTGCGGCGCGACGGAGACGACCTCCGGCTCAGGCCTCGCCCTCTCCTCCGTCCTCGGAGGAGGGGGCCTCGCCCTTGGGCGGGCGGACGATCGTCGCGATGCGGGCCCAGAGCGCGTCGGTGCCGGTGCCCTCGACCGCCGAGAACGGCACGACGTCCTCGGGCGCGACGCCGAGGCCGCGCGCGAGCGCCAGCGCCGAGGCGCGGCGGTGGCTCTTCGCGAGCTTGTCCATCTTGGTCGCGGCCACGAGCACCGGCCGACCCTGCGCGGACAGGAAGTTCAGCGCCTCCTGATCGCTCGCCTGCGCCTCGTGACGCGCGTCGACGATGAGGACGACGGTGCGGAGATCGCCGCGCTCGCGCAGGTACTCCTCGATCATCGCGCCCCAGCGATCGCGCTCGGCGCGCGGCGCCTTGGCGAAGCCGTAGCCGGGCAGGTCGCAGAAGCGCAGCACGCGCGGGCGCGCTGCGGGCGAGGGGCGCCAGGCGATGCGGAAGAACTGGAGCGCCTGCGTGCGCCCCGGCGTCGACGAGACGCGCGCGAGCCCGTCGCGGCGGGCGAGCGCGTTCAGCATCGAGGACTTCCCGACGTTGCTCCGGCCCACGAACGCGACCTCGGGCGCGGGCTCGGCGGGCCACTCCGCCCGCCGCGTGCCGGTCTTCACGAACTCCGCCGAAAGGACCTCGAGCGCCATCAGGCCGTCGCCTCCCCGCCGTCCGCGCGCCGACCGTCGACCTCGTCGCGCAGCGCGGCGACGAGCGCATCCGAGGCGCCGCGCGAGCGAGACGACGAGGCGGCGAGCACGGCGCGGCCCGGCTCGATGCGCGCCCAGACGCGCCGGTGGACGCCGACCGCCGCGAGCGCGCCCGCGGCGAGGGCGACGAGCGCGCCCGCCGCGACGAGCGGCAGCCCCGGCTCGTGCGCGAGGTGCAGCGTCGCTGCATGGGTCGGGCGCAGGCCCTGGAACTCGAGGGCGAAGCGGTCGGGGCGGTTCTTCCCGTCGAAGTCGGGCCGCGCCTGGAAGACCCAGAACTCCGTCGTGCGGCCGCCCTCGGCGCGGCGCACCTGCACCGCCGGCCCGATCTCGCCGTACTTCGCCGTGGATCCGATGACGGTGAAGGTGACCCCGCCGCCGGCGTCGACGGGCTCGTCGCGTGCGACGAGCAGCTCGCGCCGGACGCCGCTCGTCTTGTCGGTGAGCGCGAGCGTCGCGCGCTCGGCGCCCGGCACCGCGCGCGCGCCGCCGAGCGAGATCGCGACGCCGCCCTCCTCCACGGGATGGACGGCGAGATCCTCGCCCGCGTGGCCCGGCAGGGGACGGCCGCTCGGGTGGAAGAGCGAGACCGCGGCGCGGGTCGGCCGCGGCGCCCCCGCGCTCGCGTCGGGCACGTCGAGGGTGTCGAGCCGCGCGACGAAGGGCAGCGATCGCCGGTACGCGTCCCCGGTCGGCGTCCGCGCCGGGACGGCGCCGACGAACGCGCCCTCCGCCACCTCGGGATCGGCGTCCCAGCCGAGGAGCGTCCGCGCCAGCGCACCGCCGAGGAGGAGCGCGAGCCCGAGCGCCGCGACCGGCGGGGCGAGGCGCGCCAGGCGGCCGCGCTCGGCGAAGAGGTACGTCGCGGTCCCATCGCGCGCGACGGAGGGCGCGTAGCCCTTCGCACGGAACGCCGCCTCGACGCGCGCCACAGCGTCGGAGCGCACCCCGTCGAGCCGGGCCACGGCGCGCAGCCCGCGCGCGACCTCGTCGGTGAGCCGCGGCGCGGGATGGAAGGCGGCGAGCGCCGCGGGGAGGCGCCCGAGCCCGAAGGCGAGCGCCGAGGCGAGCGCGGCCACGAGGAGCAGCGCAAAGGGCCAGGCGTGGAGCGGGTCGTACAGCTCGAGCGCGAGGTAGAGCCGGAAGGCGGGTCCGCCGTCGCTGCCCGCCTCGAAGGCGGCGCCGGCGCGGCGCGCGGGGCCAGCGAGCGCGGCGACGAGCGCCGCTGCCCCGACGAGCGCGATGAGGAGGCGCGGCGCGCCGAGCCGCGCGAACGCGCGCTCGACGAGGTCGTCCCGGCGCGCGGCTTGGGGCGGTCTTGCAGAGGCCATCGCGTGCGTCCCGCCGCTCACGGTCGAGGCGCGGGCGCGCGGTCCTTCCGCGGCGCGCTCTCGAGGCCCCAGTGGCGGATGAGGGGGAGCCGCTCGGCGTACCTGAACGGCCGCAGGCTCGGGGTGGATTCGGTGTGACAGGCGAGGCAGCCCTTCTCGCCGGGCTCGAGGAGGCCGACCGCGCGGGCCAGCTCGCGGTCGCGCATGACGTAGGACTGCGCGTACATGCGCCCCGGGCCGTGGCAGGTCTCGCAGGTGACGCCCTGGGCTCCCAGCTCGGCCGCGGGCGCGTGGCAGGAGGTGCAGCGCGGGTCCTTCCGGCTCTTCTCCGGGAGGCGCTCGAGCGCGTGCGCGTGGGGGCCGTCGCTCCAGGCCTCGTACGCGGCGGGGTGGCAGGCCTTGCACGTCTCGGCGCCGATGTACCCCTGCGCCGTCGCGGCGACGGGGAGGAGCGCGAGGAGGGCGACGGCGGGGCTTCGCACGGGGGGCGGAGTATAATGCGTCATGCGCTCGATTCATCTCGCGATCGCGCTCGCCGCCGCGGCGCCGCTCGCCGCCGCCGCGAAGCCGTGGCAGGGCGTCGCCCCCGGGACCACCACCGCGGCCGAGGTCACGGCCCGCTTCGGCGCGCCGTCGACACAGGGGAAGCTCGGCGGGCGCAGCGCCTACGTCTACAAGGACGAGGCCGCCATCGGCGCGACGCGCCAGGCGCAGTTCTTCGCCCGCGACGACGGCGTCGTCGTCGAGATCGTGGTCTTCCCCTCGACGCACCTCGAGCCGGAGTCGGTCGAGGGCTCCTACGGGCGCCCCGCCCGGAAGGCGTTCACGGACGACCTGCGGCCGGTCTGGTACTACCCGGCGCTGGGCGTCACGGTCTTCTTCGGGAAGAGCGGCGCGGTCGAGTCGCTCTCGTTCAAGCCGGGCGACGGCTCGGCGAAGCCCGCGGCCGCCGCGCCGGGCGACGACCCCGCCGCGCCACGTTCGCCGTAGCGCGCGTACCGGCGCTCCGTTCGCCCCGAGCGGCGTCGAAGGGCGGCAACCCCAATGCGCATCATCGGCCTCACCGGCGGCATCGCGAGCGGGAAGAGCACCTTCGCGGCGGCGCTGCGCGCGCACGGCGTGCCGGTGCTCGATGCGGATGCGCTCGCCCGCGCCGCGGTGGCGAAGGGCGCGCCGGCGCTCGCGGACATCGTCGCCGCGTTCGGCTCGGAGGTCCTCGCGCCCGACGGCGAGCTGGACCGGCGGCGCATGGGCGAGCGCGTCTTCGCCGACCCCGCCGCGCGCGCCCGCCTCGAGGCGATCATCCACCCGCGGGTGCGCGAACGCTTCGCCGAGGAGGTCGCCGCACGCGCCGCCGAGGGCCACGCGCTCGTCTTCTACGACGTGCCGCTCCTCTACGAGGCCCACCTCGAAGGGGTGGTCGAGCTCGTCGTCGTGATCTGGGCGCCTCGCGCCGTGCAGCTCACGCGCCGCGCCGCGCGCGACGGCCTCTCGCCGGCCGCCGCCGAGGCGCGGCTCTCGGCGCAGCTCCCGCTCGACGAGAAGGCCGCGCGCGCCGACGTCGTCGTCGAGAACGAGGGCGACGTCGCGGCGCTCGAGGCCAAGGCCCGGCGCCTGCTCGCGGATCTGGCGGGGGGCCTCTCGCGGAAGCTTCCCAACGCCGCTGCAGTCCGCTATTGACGCTCCATGGGGGAGCGCGGCCAGGTCGTCCTCGTCACCGGATGGCCGGGCTTCATCGGCCGCCGGCTCGTGCAGGCGCTCGCGGCCGGGCTCGACCGCGCGCGCGACCGCGTCGTGCTCTTCACGCGCGAGCGCCACGCCGAAGCCGGGCGCGCCGAGCTGGCGGCGCTCGGCGTCGAGGGAGAGGTCCTCGAGGGCGACGTGACGCGCATGCACCTCGGCCTCGCGGGCGCCGAGTACAAGCGCCTCGTCGCCGACGTGACGCACGTCTGGCACCTCGCGGCGCTCTACGACGTCGCAGCCGACCTCGACCGCATCCGCGCGGTGAACCTCGAGGGCACCCGCACGATGCTCGAGCTGGCGCGCACGGCGAGGGGCCTCCAGCGCTTCAACCACTTCTCCACCGCCTACGTCTCGGGCGACCGCGAGGGCGTGATCGTCGAGGAGGAGCTCGACCTCGGCCAGCGCTTCAACAACCCGTACGAGCGCTCGAAGTTCGAGGCCGAGCGGCTCGTGCGCCGCGCCATGGCCGAGATCCCCGCGACGGTGTACCGGCCGAGCATCGTGGTCGGCGACTCGCGCACCGGCGAGATCGACCGCTTCGACGGGCCGTACTATCTCGCGATCCTGCTCGTCGCCTCGCCGCTGGGGATGCCGCTGCCCCTCCCCGGCCGCGGGACCGCGCCGCTCAACGTCGTCCCGGTCGACTTCGTGGTCGACGCCGCGCTGTCGATCGGCGGGAACCCGGCCGCCGCCGGCAAGACGGTCCACCTCGTCGACCCGTCGCCGCTGTCGGCGCGCACGGTGTACGAGCTCGTGGCGAAGCGCGCCGGGAAGACCCTCCCGCCCGTGTCGCTGCCGCACCAGGCGGTGGAGGCGCTCCTCGGGCTGCCGCTCCTCGAGCGCCTCGCGCGCCCGCACCGCAACGCCATCCGCCTCGTGAACCGCCTCGCCATCTACAACTGCGCGAACCAGCTCGCGCTGCTCGGCGGCACGGGCGTCCGCTGCCCGCCGATCACGAGCTACCTCGATCGGCTCATGGACTTCGTGCAGACCCACTTCTCGGCCACGCCGCCCACGCGCGACGGGGGCGCCGACGAGGATCCCCTCGACCCGGCGCCCCTGTCCACGAACGGCTGAATCGGCGAGACGCGAGCGAAGCGAGCGCGCCGGGGCGCCACCGCGGGAGCGGCGCAGCCGCGCGCGGTGGCGCACGGGACCCGGCGAGCTCAGGCGGCGACAGCCGCCGTTCCCATGATGGGCACCGGCGGCACCTCGCGAAGCGAGCTCGCGCCGAGGCGCAGCCGCCGGCCCCCCCCGCGCTCCGCTCGGCGGGGCGGGGCGCAGCCCCGTTCTTCGTCCCGC
>JBJMQK010000518.1:0-3821 GCA_045802735.1 Anaeromyxobacteraceae bacterium
GACCCGAGCGTCGTGCCGGGCGGCGCGGTGTGCGCCCCGGGCTGCGCCACCGGCCTCGAGTGCGACGACGGCGTCTGCAAGCCGCACGTCGAGGACGCGGTCGGCGCGGCGAGCGACGCGGTCTGCGCCTCCGGTCAGGAGTGCGACGACGGCGTCTGCAAGGCGCACGGCGGGGCCGCCGGCGACCCGAGCGTCGTGCCGGGCGGCGCGGTGTGCGCCCCGGGCTGCGCCACCGGCCTCGTGTGCGACAACGGCGTCTGCAAGCCGCACGGCGGGCGCTGAGCGCCTCGCGGTCGTCACGCAGCGTGAAGGGCGGGCCCTCCCCCGGGTCCGCCCTTCTCGTTTTCGCGCGCAGGCAGGCGAGCGCGTGAACCCCCCGCCAGACCCGTGGCAAGCCCGCCGTGGCGCCCCGAGCGTGGGCGCCGGTCGCCGAACCTCGGCGGCCCCACCGCGGAAAGGCTCGCGCGGTGATGACGCAGGAGGGCTCACATGCGATTCAGGAGTTTGGCCATCGTGGCCATCGGAACATCCATCCTTGCCGCGGGCACCGCCCGCGCCGATCTGGCCCGCGTGGGACCGGTCAGCGGCGCGAACGGCTTCCCGGAGTGGTACCAGGATCTCACGGGCCAGGTGCTCGACATGTGCCTGGCCCAGGCGAACGACCCGGGTGCGCTGCAGCAGACGGCGTGCCTCCTCGACACGCCGGCGCCGTACGACTTCCCCAACCTGTTCCCGGAGGAGGTGTTCTACAACCGCGCCGTCTCGGTGCCGATCGACACCGGCGGCGGGAAGCGAGCCATCCTCGTCCTCGCGCTCGAGGGCGCGTTCGCGAACGCGGTCCAGGCAGGTGACCAGATCGTCTTCACGCGCGTCCGCGTCACGGCCGGCGTCCCGTTCAGCGGGACGTACACGGTGAAGCATCCCTACGGCACCGAGACGTTTCCCGACGTCGTCGCCGGCTCGGGCAACCGCGACATCGTCTTCTCGGAGGACATCGGCACGGCGCCGGGCGACTTCACGACCGCGCTGAAGAGCCGCGTCGGACCCTTCCTGCAGCGCGCCGACGGTCCGGGTGGAGCCCCGCTCGGCCCGGTGACGCTCAACGGCGCGCAGTTCCTCTCCGACGGCGTGGCGGAGGAGTTCGTCACCGGGAGCCCCTACGGCACGAACTTCTTCGAGATGTGCGGCCCGTTCGACGGCCCTGCCGCCCCGGAGCGCTGCATCCGTCAGAACGCATTCTCGCTGACGGGCAAGCTGCACGACCTCGCGCGTGGCCCCATCGGCAGCCCGCTCAAGATCGACCGCGCGACGTACTCGCGCGAGGCCAACACGGTTCGAGTCGACGTGGCCGCGACCGCCGCTGCCGGGATCAACCAGGGTGCGCCGAGGCTCAGCGTGGGCTCGGCCGGGTTCGCGCCCGTCCTCATGGCCGGACCCGACGCGCTCGGCCGGTTCTACGCTCAGGCCGTCCTGCCCGACGGTGCCGAGGTCCCGAACAGCGTGACCGTCACCAACAGCGGAGACTCACCCCCGAGCAAGGAGAGCGCGCACGTCGTGGACGAGATCGCGGTCCGCTCCGCGGCGTACGACGCGGGAGCGCAGACGCTCACCGTCGTCGCGACGAGCAGCGACAAGAGCTCGCAGCACGGCCCGCCCGCAGAGCTCGCGCTCGGCGACTACCCGAACGCCACCCGCACGAAGACCAACCAGGCGGACCCCTCGGAGGCCACCCTCGTCGCTTCCGGCGTCGTGGTGCCGCCGGTCAAGGTTCGCGTCATCTCGACCAAGGGCGGCGAGACCAGCAGCGACGTCTCGATCAGCGGCACGCTCAACCAGACGTTCGGGCCGGGCGTTCCCCTCGCGCTCGACGACAGCGACACCGCCACCCAGGGCACGCCCGTCGTGATCCCGGTGCTGCTCAACGACGTCAGCAGCCCCGCCGCTCCGATCGTGGGCGGGCCGACGATCCTGGCCCCCGGCCCCGACTCCGGGACCGCCACCGTGAACCCCGACAACACCATCAGCTTCACGCCTGGTAACAACGTGGGTCCGACGACGTTCAGGTACACCGTCGCGAACAGCGTGGGCACGTCCAACGTCGCCACCGTCACCGTCGACGTCGTCGCGGGCGCGGCCGGGCCGGTGCCCACCGCGAACCCGGACCCGAACTCGGCACCGATCAACGTGACCACCAACGCCAGCGTCACGATCGACGTGCTCGCGAACGACCTCGCCAACGGCGGCGAGCTCGACCCCGCGTCCGTCAAGATCACGACGCCGCCTCCGAGCGGCACGGCGGCGGTGGATCCGGCGACCGGCAGGATCGCCTTCACGGCAGGAGCGACCGCCGGACCGGTGACGTTCAGCTACACGGTCGCGAGCAAGACCGGCCAGGTGTCCGCTCCGGCGACCGTCACCGTGACGGTGGTCGCCCCCGAGAACCTCCAGGTGCAGACCGCGAAGTGCCAGCGGTCGAGCAACACCTGGGACATCCGCGGCACGAGCACCGTCAGCGACGGCAACAGCGTCCAGCTGTTCCTCGCCGGGACCGTCCCGGCGGCGCCGACCGCGGCGCAGCGCCTCAGCTCGCCGCTGCCGGTCGTCGCCGGCGCGTGGCGGCTCCAGCTGAAGGGCGGGCCGGCCTGCACGACGCCCATCAGCGCCCTGTCCACGCTGGGCGCGAAGCGCGAGAACATCGCGGTGCAGCTGAACTAGCGCGCGCTCCGCGATGCGTGTCTCGGGCCGGTCCGGCGAACGCTCGCCGGGCCGGCCCTTCGCGCTCGTGAGGAGTGGTTCGACTCGCATCCGGCAACGCCTTGCACCAGAGGACGATCATGCAGCGCCGCACCACCACCCTCGCCCTGCTCGCAGCGCTCGCCGTCGCCCTGCTCGCGGGCATCGTGTGGCGGCGCGCCGGGCCGACCGAGCGCGCCCCGGAGCCGGCGCCTGCCGCCGCTTCGCGCCCGCCCGAGCGCACGGCGCCGCCCCCCACCGACCCCGTCCGGCTCGCCGAACGCGCGACGCTCGCCCGCGACGCCTCCGGGTGCACCTTCTCCGGGCGCGTGGTCTCGGCGGCGACGGGCGCGGGGGTCGCCGGCGCCGAGCTCACCTTCTCCCGCAGCGGCGAGGCGAACGCGATCGCCGGCGCCGCGGACGGCGCGTTCTGCTTCGAGCCACCGCAGGCGGGCCGCTGGACCCTCGCCACCGTCACGGCGCCCGGGTACCTGCCGTTCGCGCCGGAGTGGGGCCACAGCCCCGTCCTGCTCGACGCGCACGAGGAGGCGCGCGTGCACGGGGTCGTCGTGACGCTCGCGCCCGAGGTGCAGTACGCCGGGCGCGTGGTGGATCCTTCGGGGCGCCCGGTCGCCGGCGCCGAGGTGCGCGTCCTCGCGACGGGCACCGCCGACGGCGCGGCGATGCCGCTCGCCCAACGCTTCACCTCCGACGCGAACGGCGCGTTCGAGTTCACCGCGCCCGACGGTTCGGAGCTGGAGGCGCGCCACGCCTCGTTCGGCCCTGGCCGCGCGCGCGTCGATCTGGCGGTGCGCCTCGCCCGGCGCGTGACGATCGCGCTCGCGCCGCCGGGCCAGGGCCCCGCGGACGCGCTCTCGATCCGCGGCAGGGTGGAGGACCCGGACGGCCAGCCCGCAGCCGGCGCCCTCGTCGTGGCCTGGTCGCGCCGCACCGACCGTGACAGCGCGCCGCGGCAGGCGACGGTCGACGCGTCGGGCGCGTTCGTGATCGAGGGGCTGCCGCCCGGGCCGTGGCGCCTCGTCGCCTCGCGCGCCGGGCTCGCTCCCGCCGTCGCGCAGGAGCTCCCT
>JBJMQK010000567.1:0-14101 GCA_045802735.1 Anaeromyxobacteraceae bacterium
GGCGGGAACGGCGAGCCGGAGAGCGCCAACTTCGTCGACGGGTACCTCGGCTTCACCTGGTACTAGGCGCGGCAGGCGCCGGCGCGCCGTCCTCGACGGCGACGAGGAAGAACTTGTTCGTGGAGCGGTCGGCGATGCGGAGCGTCGGCCCCGTGCCGATCGACTGGCGGAACGCGCCGTAGCGCGAACGCTCCAGGATGACCCAGGTGCGCCCGGGCCGCTCCACGAGCTCCTTCATGCGCGCTGCGTCCTGCACCTCGCGCACGAGGTTTCGCGAGTAGAACGTCTCGCCGCGCCAGTTCATGTAGTACGCGACGATGGGCTCGTCGGGCGAGCCGCGCTCGGCGAGGTAGGTGCGGAAGATCTCGCGCTGCGTCCACTGCGCGGCGAGCTCGGGGTAGTGCAGCCACGACACGTACGCCGCGAAGACCACCGCGACGCCGAGGAGCGCCGCGAGCAAGCCGCGGCGGGAGCGCCACAGCCAGGCGGCCACGAACGCGACGCCCGCCGCGGCGAAGAGCGCCGAGAAGAACGGCCGCGGTGCGAGCCCGACGAGGAACGGCCCGCGGTGCCACCCGGGGTGCAGGTCCGCGAGCTCCTTCTCCGGGTACGGGCGCTCGTAGTTGTACGTGTAGAGGTCGGGGAGCGCCTTCGGGCTGTCGAAGAGGCTGTGGGCCACGACGGCGAACGCGGCGAGGCCGAGGAGGAGCGCCCCGGCGTGCGCCTCGAGGCCGTCCTCGAGCACCTCGTCGACGAAGAGCCCGCACGCGATCGCGAGCGCCGGCACGGCCGGGAAGACGTAGTGGTGGAACTTCGTCGCCGAGACGCTCATCAGCACGTAGGTGATGACGGCCCACAGGCCGGCGAGGAGCAGGAGATCGTCGCGCCGGGTGCGGCCCGTGAGGCGCAGCCGCGCGAACGCGCCGAGCGCGCCCGGCAGCGCCGCGACCCACGGGAAGAGGCCGTAGCCGAGCTGCTCGACGAAGTAGGAGAAGCCGCCGCCCGGCGTCGTCGTGTGGACGCCCTCGCCGAGCCGCTTCACGTGGTCGTGGATCCAGAACCGGTAGGCGAAGGTCTTCGACTCGTCGTCCACGCCGCGGAAGAGCGAGAGGACGACGTACCAGGGCGCTGCGATGGCGAGGAAGAGCGCCGGCCCGAGCGGCAGCGGCACGCCGCGCACGCGCTCGACGAGCCTGAGCCGCGCGAGGAGGCGCCACTCGCCGGTGACCGCGAACCAGGCGAGGAACGCGGCGCCGGCGAGCGCGAAGCCGAGCAGCCCCTTCGCCAGCGTCGCGAAGGCGAGGAACGCGTACCCTGCGTAGGCCCAGGCGCTGCGGTGCGCGCGCTCGTCGAGGAGCGCGACGGCGAAGCACATCGCGCCCGAGGTCATGAGCGCGACGAACGGCAGGTCGGTGATCGCCTGCCGCGCCATGAGGAAGTAGAACGGCATCGTCGCGAGCGCGGCCGCCGCGAGGAGGCCGGCCCGGCGGGAGGCGATGCGCGACACCGCGGCGAAGACGAGGGCGCAGGCGAGGACGGCGAGGAGCGCGCCCGGCAGCCGCACCGCCCACTCGGTGTAGGTGGAGAGGCCGCTCGGCGTCGGCCCCGCGGCGACCGACCCGGGCGGCAGCGCCCGATCCTGCACGCCGGCGAGGTTCATCCCCGCAGCGGTGAGCCACATGAGCAGCACCGGCTTCGAGAAGAAGTAGGCCGACTCCCAGCGCGGGTAGACGTAGTCGCCGCGGACGATCATCTCGCGCGCGACCTCGCCGTAGTGCGGCTCCCACGGATCCCAGAGCCCGGCGCTGCCGAGCCAGGGGACGAAGATCGCCGCCGCGAAGAGCGCCACGAGCGCGACGTCGACGCGCACGGAGGGTGGTGGACGGACCGACATCGCCTCGGACTTTAGCAGCCGGGCGGCCGGGCCGCGCGACCGCCGGGGGGGCCCGGCCGCGCCGTCCGCTTCCGCGGCCCGCGCGCCCAGGATAACATCGCGCCGTGGCCGAGCCCGCACGCGTGGAGAAGGTGGACTTCAAGCCCCACCTCTTCGGCAAGTTCTTCCTCCTCCAGCGGCTCGCCGTCGGCGGGATGGCCGAGATCTACCGCGCGAAGGTGATCGGCGCGGGCGGGTTCGAGAAGGAGCTCGCGGTCAAGCGCATCCTGCCGCAGCGATCGCAGGACCGCGGCTTCATCACGATGCTCGTGAACGAGGCGAAGCTCACCGCCCAGCTCACCCACTCGAACGTCGCGCAGATCTACGAGTGCGGCGCGGTGGACGGCACGTACTTCATCGCGATGGAGCTCGTGCATGGGGTCTCGCTCAAGGAGGTGATGGCCTCCTTCTCGCGCTCGGGCGTCACGCTCACGCCGGAGCAGGCGATCTTCATCGTCCTCCAGCTCCTGCACGGGCTCGACTACGCGCACCGCAAGACGGACGCGGAGGGCGAGCGCCTCGAGATCGTCCACTGCGACGTCTCGCCCGACAACGCGCTCGTCTCGTGGGAAGGCGAGGTGAAGCTCCTCGACTTCGGCATCGCGCGCGCCGCCACCGGCCTCTCCAACTACAAGGAGGGGATGCTCATGGGGAAGCTCGGGTACGTCGCGCCCGAGCAGGCCTCGATCGAGAAGACGTGGGACCACCGCGTCGATCTCTTCGCCGCCGGCATCATCCTCTACGAGCTGCTCACGAAGCAGAAGCCCTTCCCCAAGGCGACCGACGTCGAGTCGCTCGTCCAGGCGCGCAAGGCGCGGGTCACGCCGCCGTCGGCGCTCGACGAGCGCATCCCGAAGGACCTCGACGCGATCCTGATGCGCGCGCTCGCGTACGATCCGGACAAGCGCTACCCGACCGCGCGCGCCTTCGCCGACGCGCTCGTGGACGTGCTGTTCCCGACGCCGCACTCGGCGGTGCAGGACCTCCTCGGCAGCCACATGAAGGAGGTCTTCGAGGACCGCATCCTGCGCCAGCGGGCGGCGCGCGCCCACGACGCGCTCGTCATGAAGGTGCTGCAGCACGTCCTCGACAAGGAGGGCCCGGGCCGCCGCGACGCGCCCGCAGCCGCCGTCGAGCCCGTCCCGGTGGAGCTCGAGATCACCACCGGTCACGAGGTCGCGCGCCCGCCGGCCCGGCTCGCGTCGCCGCGGCCCGCGCCGCGCCGCGGGCGCGCCTGGAAGCTCGCGCTCGCCGCCGTCGCCCTCGTGGCGCTCGGCGCCGCCGCGGCGTTCGCCGCGCAGCCGTGGCTCCGGCCGGGCGTGCTCGTCGTCACCTCGACGCCTTCGGGCGCGCAGGTGACGGTGGACGGGCGCGCGGCGCCGACGCCCACGCCCGCCGTCATCGAGGGGGTCGCGCTCGCGCAGCCGCTCACGGTCGTCGTGACCGCGACCGACCGCAAGGTCGTGACGCTCGCGCTCGAGCCGGAGCTCGCGAAGACGGTGCGCCGCGTGCACGCCGACCTCCCCGACGCGCTCGGCGCCGTCACCGTGGAGAGCGAGCCTTCCGGCGCGGAGGTGCTCCTCGACGACCGCCACGCCGGCACGACGCCGCTCACGATCCACAACGTGCGCCTCGACGAGCGCCACCGCTTCGACCTCGCCCTGCCCGGGCACGAGCTGGACCAGTTCGTGGTGCTGCCGGAGAAGGACGGCCAGCGCTTCCACCGCCGGCTCGCGCCCGCCAGGCGGCGCGGCGCCACCGGCCGCGCCGAGGCAGACTGATCGTGGCCCCGGTCCTTTCGTTCTCCGAGGGGCGCGGGGCCCGCCGCGTCGCGCTACGCGACGAGCTGACGATCGGCCGCGGCGCCGAGGCGGGCCTCCGCTTCGCGGCGCGGAACGTCTCTCGCGCGCACGCGCGGCTCGTGTGGTCGGGCGGCACCGCGTTCGTCGAGGACCTCGGGAGCCGCAACGGCACCTACGTGAACGGGGCGCGGCTCGAGGCGCGGCGGCGGCTGCGCGACGGCGACGTGGTGAGGGTCGGTGACGAGCTGCTCCGCTACTCCGAGGCGACCGAGCCGACCGGGGAGCTCGCCGCGCCGACCCCGCCGCCCCTGCCGCGGCCGGGGACCCCGCCGCCGTTGCCCGGGCTCCCGCCGGCGGCGACCCCACCGCCGTTGCCCGCGGCGCGGGGCTGGCGCGAGGTGCTCGCGTCGGCGGTGCGCGCGATCACGGACGGCGAAGAGGACTGAACGGGCGTCCGTTCACCTTCCCCTGAACCGCGGCGGCCGCTTCTCCAGGAACGCGGCGCGCCCCTCCGCCACGTCGTCGCTCTCGAACGCGCGCCGGCGCAGCGCGGCGACCTCCTCGCGCTCGGCGTCGGTGAAGCCGCGCTCCGCCGCCGCCTCGAGGAGCCGCAGGATGCGCTTCATGCCCTGCACCGCGAGCGGCGCGTTCCTGCCGATGTCCTCGGCCAGCGCGAGCACCGCCGCCTCCGCGGCGTCGGCCGGCACCACGCGATCGACGAGGCCGATGGCGAGCGCCTCGTCGGTGTCGACGGCGCGCCCGGTGAAGAACAGCTCCCTCGCGCGCGCGGGGCCGACGAGCGAGAGGAAGCGGCGGAGCCCGCCCGGCGGGTACACGACGCCGAGCTTCGCCGGCGGCATCCCGATCGCGACGCCCGGGCGCGCGACGCGGAGATCGCAGGTGACGGCCAGCTCGCCGCCCGCGCCGAACGCGCCGCCGTTCAGGAACGCGATCGTCGGGCAGGGCACAGCCTCGACCGCCTCCATCGTGCGCTCGACGGCGAGGTCCGGCCGATCGCCCTCCTGCGGCCCGGTGGGGATCGCCCCGATGTCGAAGCCGGACGAGAAGGCCTTCTCGCCGGCGCCGCGGAAGACGAGGCAGCGCACGGCGTCCTTCGCCGCCGCCGCGCAGGCCGCCCGGATGTCCGCGAGCGTCGCGAAGTCGAGCGCGTTCCGCTTCTGCGGGTTGTCGAGGGTGAGGATGCGGACCGCGCCGCGGTCCTCCGTCCGGAGCTCGCCCAAGCGCCTACTCGAGCACGGCCAGGATGTCGCCCTCGTTCACCGCCTGCCCTTCCTTGCAGCGGATCTCCTTCACCTTCCCGGCGCGCTCCGCCTCGAGCGGCATCTCCATCTTCATCGACTCGAGGATGACGACCGGCTCGCCGGGCGCGACGGCGTCGCCAGGCTTCTTCTCGATCTTCACGACGGTCCCGGTGATGTGCGCCGCGAGGTTCGCCATCGGTGCTTCCTCCCTCGAAGCACGAAGGGTCCGCCCCGAGGCGGACCCTTCAGCGCGTGGGGGCCCGAAAGACCAGCCCCGGTTGCCGACGGGAAGTCGGCACGCTCATGTCTTTCTTTATGCGCGCGCCCGGCGGCGATATCAAGAGGTGCGCGGCGCGCTCCCTCTCCGGGACGCCGGGAGGGTGATCCGATGGTCTCGCTCGAACGCCGGGTCGCCCTCGTCACGGGCGCGGGGCGCGGCATCGGCCGCGCGATCGCGCTCGCGCTCGCCGGCGCCGGGGCGGATGTGGCGCTCACCGCCCGGACGCGGAGCGAGCTCGACGACGTGGCGCGCGCCGTCGTCGCGCTCGGCCGGCGCGCCGCGGTCCTCGAGGCCGACCTCAGCGCGCGCACCGCGCCCGCCGAGGTCGCCGCGCGCGCCGCCGAGGCGCTCGGGCCCGTCGACGTGCTCGTGAACAACGCCGGCGTGGACGCGAGCGGCCCCTTGCAGCGCATCGACGACGCGACCTGGGACACCGTCCTCGCGGTGAACGTCACCGCGCCGTTCCTCCTCGTCCGGGCGCTCCTCCCCGGCATGTACGCGCGCGGCTTCGGGCGGGTCCTCAACGTCGCCTCCGTCGCGGGGAAGGTCGGCATGCGGTACGGCGCCGCCTACTCGGCGTCGAAGCACGCGCTCGTCGGCCTGACGCGCTCTCTCGCCGCCGAGTGCGGCCGCAAGGGGGTCACCGCCAACGCGCTCTGCCCGAGCTGGACCGAGACGCGGATGATGGACGAGGCGATGGCGGCCATCTCGCGCACCACCGGCCGCAGCGTCGAGGAGGCGCGGAAGGTCGTGCTCGCCGCGAACCCGCTCGGGCGCGCCGCGACGGCGGACGAGGTCGCTGCCGCGGCGCTGGCGGTGCTCGCGAACCCCGCCATCCACGGACAGTGCATCCACGTGGATGGGGGCGAGGTGATGGCCTAGCCCACCGGACGGGCAGGCGGCCCGTGAGGGCCCCCCCCACGTCGCTTTGCGCCCGGGCCGGTGCGCTCACTACGTTCGGAGGCGCGCGCCGCGGCGGCGCTCTCCCATGGCCCGACGCCCGATCGACCCGCTCTGGTTCAAGGACGCGATCATCTACGAGACGCACGTCCGCGCCTTCGCCGACAAGAACAACGACGGCATCGGCGACTTCGCCGGGCTCATCGACAAGCTCGACTACCTCCAGGACCTCGGCATCACGTGCCTGTGGCTCCTGCCCTTCTTCCCCTCGCCGGGGCGCGACGACGGGTACGACATCGCCGACTACCGTGGCGTGAACCCGCAGTACGGCACGATCGACGACTTCCGCCGCCTGGTCGCGGCCGCGCACGAGCGCAGCATCAAAGTGCTCGTCGAGCTGGTCGTGAACCACACCTCCGATCAGCACCCGTGGTTCCAGGCGGCGCGGCGCGCGCCGCCGGGCTCGCCCGAGCGCGACATGTACGTCTGGAGCGACTCGGACCAGCTCTACAGGGACGCGCGCATCATCTTCACCGACACCGAGAAGTCGAACTGGACCTGGGACCCGGAGGCCCGCGCCTACTACTGGCACCGCTTCTTCAGCCACCAGCCCGACCTCAACTTCGAGAACCCGCGCGTCCTCGCCGAGCTGCTCGACGTGATGCGCTTCTGGGTCGAGATGGACGTGGACGGCTTCCGGCTCGACGCGATCCCCTACCTCGTCGAGAAGGACGGGACGAACTGCGAGAACCTCCCCGAGACCCATGCCGTCATCAAGCAGATCCGCGCCGGGCTCGAGAAGACGTTCCCCGGCCGCATGCTGCTCGCCGAGGCGAACCAGTGGCCCGCCGACGTCCGCCCCTACTTCGGCGACGGCGACGAGTGCCACATGGCGTTCCACTTCCCGCTCATGCCGCGCATCTTCATGGCGCTGCGGCTCGAGGACGTGCGCCCCATCGTCGACATCATGGCGCAGACGCCCGCCATCCCGGAGAGCTGCCAGTGGGGCCTGTTCCTGCGCAACCACGACGAGCTGACGCTCGAGATGGTGACCCACGACGAGCGCGACTACATGTACCTCGCCTACAGCGCCGACCCGCGCATGCGGCTCAACCTCGGGATCCGGCGCCGGCTCGCCCCGCTGGTGGAGGGGAGCCGCCGCCGCATCGAGCTCCTCAACAGCCTGCTCTTCTCGTTCCCCGGCACGCCGATCCTCTACTACGGCGACGAGATCGGCATGGGCGACAACATCTACCTCGGTGACCGCGACGCGGTGCGCACGCCGATGCAGTGGAGCGCCGACCGCAACGGCGGCTTCTCGCGCGCGAACCCCGCCGCCCTCTACTCGCCGCCCATCATGGATCCGGTCTACGGGTACCAGACCGTGAACGTGGAGGCGCAGCAGGAGAACCCGTCCTCGCTCCTCGCGTGGATGCGGAACATGATCGGCCTGCGCAAGCTCTTCAAGGTGTTCGGGCGCGGGTCGATCGAGTTCTTGCCCGTCGAGAACCGCGCCGTGCTCGCCTACCTCCGGCGCCACGACCACGACGTCATCCTGTGCGTCGCGAACTTCTCGCGCTTCGCGCAGCCGGCGCAGCTACCCCTGCAGCTCTTCCGCGGCTGGACCCCGGTCGAGATGTTCGGCTACACCGAGTTCCCCAGGGTGTCCGACGCGCCCTACCCGATCACGCTCGGTGCGTACGGCTTCTACTGGTTCGAGCTCACCGAGCCGGCCGACCTGCCGTAGAGCCGCGCGAGGTCCCGCACGCACCGGGCGAGCGCCGGCGTGACCGCGCCCGCCTCGAGCCGCCAGCGCCAGTTGCCGCTCGCGGTGCCAGGCAGGTTCATGCGCGCCTCGCTCCCGAGGCCGAGGAGATCCTGCAGCGGCGCGATCGCGGTGCGCGCGACCGAGGCGTACGCCCAGCGCACCAGCGTCCAGTTCATCTCCCGCCCGTCCGCGGCGAGGTAGGCCCTCGCGTGCGCCCGCTCCGCCTCGACCTCCGCGGGCGTCGAGGTCGCGCCGGCGGGGTTCGCCCACCAGCCGAGCACCGTGTCGTTGTCGTGCGTGCCGGTGTAGACGACGAGGTCCTTGTCGTAGTCGTGCGGCTTGAAGGTGTCGGCCTGCGGGTCGGTGCCGAACGCGAACTGGAGCACCGCCATCCCGGGGAGCCCGAAGCGGCGGCGCAGCGCCTCGACCTCGGGCGTGATGACGCCGAGGTTCTCGGCGACGAGCGGCAGCGCGCCGAGCGCGCGGCGGAGCGCGTCGAAGAGCGCCGCGCCGGGCCCCTTCACCCAGCGTCCGCCCTCGGCCGTCGCCGCGCCGGCGGGCACCTCCCAGTAGCCCTCGAACCCGCGGAAGTGGTCGAGGCGGACGAGGTCGAAGAGGCGCAGGTTGGCGCGCAGCCGCTCGACCCAGAAGGCGAAGCCGTCCCTCGCCTGGCGCTCCCAGTCGTAGATGGGGTTTCCCCAGAGCTGGCCGGTCTTCGCGAAGAAGTCGGGGGGTACGCCGGCGACCGCGCGCGGGCGCCCGGCGCCGTCGAGCTGGAAGAGCCCCGGCCGCGCCCACACCTCGGCGCTGTCGTGCGCGAGGTAGATGGGGAGGTCGCCCATCACGCGGACGCCCCTCGCGCGGGCGTGCGCGCGGAGCCGCGCCCACTGACGGTCGAACGCCCACTGCGCGAAGACGTGCGCCCGGACCTCCGCCTCGTGCTGGCGGTGCGCGCGCTCGAGCGCGGCCGGGTCGCGGCGCGCGAGCGCCGGCTCCCACTCGACCCAGGAGCGGCCGCCGTGCCGCGCCTTGAGCGCGAGGAAGAGCGCGAGGTCGTGGAGCCACGGCGCCTCGCGCTCGCGGAAGGCGTCGAGGTCGCGCCGCGCCTCGGCCGGCGCCCGCGCGAGGAAGCGCTCCGCGGTGCGCGCGAGGAGCGCGCCCTTCCAAGGCGCGACGGCCGCGTAGTCCACCGCGCTGGCCGGGAAGCGCGGCGCGGCGGCGAGGTCGGCGTCGTCGAGGAGCCCCTCCGCGGCGAGGTCCTCGAGCGAGACGAGGAGCGGGTTCCCGGCGAAGGCGGATAGCGCGGCGTACGGCGAGTCGCCGTAGCCCGTCGGGGTGAGCGGCAGCACCTGCCAGAGCGCCTGGCCGGCGTCGGCGAGCCAGTCGATGAAGCGCCGCGCGGCGGGGCCGAGGTCGCCCACGCCGTGCGGGCCGGGGAGCGACGTCGGGTGGAGGAGGACGCCGGCGACGCGAGGCGGGGCGCTCATCGCCGGCGATCCCCGGCGCGCCCTCCGCGGCGCTCACATGTGGCGGATCTCATCGCGCTCCTCGACGCGGCGCTCGTCCTGGAACGACTTCTCCCAGCCGCGGCTCACCGCCTCGCGCGAGCCGAGGCCCACCGCGAGCGCGAGGGCGAGCACGATCCCGCCGAACACGACCGCGAACGAGACGGTGAGGATGGCGCCGCCGACGTCCATCTCCTGGAGCGCGAGCGCGGCGGAGAGCAGCACGACGAGCCACTTCACGCCGAGCGCCAGGAGCCGCGCCTGCTGGATCTGCATGTTCACGGCGCCGATGAGCGCGGTGCGCTCGAGGAAGCGCGCGATGGCGAGGCCGGCCGCGAAGATCAGGATCGCGCCGAGGAGGTTCGGGATCCAGGCGAGCGTGCGCGTCGCGATGGCGTCCGTCACGCGCGTCTCGAGCCCCTGCAGCCCGGCGAGGAAGCCGACGAGCAGCACGAACCAGAAGCCGGCGTGCGCGACGATGGCGGTGGGCGCGTTCCGCGGCGTCCACTCGCCGGTGGACGTGAGCCCCCAGCGGTGGACGCGGCGGTCGAAGTCGACGCCGGCGAGCGAGCGGCGCAGCGCGAACCGCACGAGCAGCGCCAGCAGCGCGGAGAAGCCCATCACGAGCAGCATGAGCGCGACGCCCGGCAGGAAGCGCGCGACGGCGGTGAGGACGCGCGCGAAGGCGTCGTCGAAGGTTCCATGGACGCTCGTCCACATGCGGCGGTCCTCCTCAGGGGTTGAAGCGGTCGGGCCAGCGCCAGCGCGAGATGAGGTAGGGCTTCGCCACCTCGAAGGCGCGGCAGAGCCGCTCGACGCGCACCTCGACGCCGGCGGCGTCGAGGTCGCGCGCCTCGCGCACGAAGCTCGCCGCCCAGCCGAGGTAGAGCGGCGTCATCGAGCGCAGGAGCAGCGCCCGGTCCATGACGCCGAGGTGGTACCCGACCGCGAAGTCGTAGACGACGCGCGCCCAGAGGCCGTCGTCGATGGCGAAGGACTCCTCGGGGACGCTGGCGAGGCGCTTCAGCGCGAGGAGCGACTGCGGCGGCAGCACCGCGCCCCACAGCCGCCCGAGCTCCGCGTAGCCGAGCTGGAACGCGGAGAGCATGGGCGCGACGTGCGGCTGGCCGCCGTCGGCGGCCTCCGGCAGGAGCGGCTCGCCGAACGTGTGTACCGGCTGTGAACCCTTCACCCGCTGCCACGCCGGCGCGTGCAGGCGGATCCCGTGGAAGAGGAGCCCCACCACCTTGGCGAGCGCCGCCGCGAGGTCGCCGGGCGCCTCCGCGAGCCGCTGCGGCCGCGGGCCGAGGTAGGACTGGCACACCTTGAACTCGCGCGAGAGCACCGCGGTGACGAGCCAGAGCCCGGCGCCCGCGTGCGCCGGGTCGGCGTTCCAGCCCTCGCCGAGGAGGTGCAGCGCGAGCCGGCGCGACACGGCCAGCTCGCTGCCGATGGGCTGGCGGAGCCGCTTGCCGAAGAGCGCGCGCGTGACCGGGTAGACGATGCCGGTCGTGAGGACGCCCTCGAAGCGGTGCTGCGCGTAGCAGGGCGCGACGAAGTCGAAGCCCCCGTCGAGGATCGGCCCGAGGAGGTGGCGCGCGCCCTCGCTCACGGCCTCCTCGCCGTCCGCCGCCACGAGCGCGCAGGCGGACGCGTCGAAGCTCTCCGCGGCGCGCAGCATCGCCTCGATGCTCGTCTGCCCCGGCTCGTGCCAGGAGAGGAGCGGCACCTTCGGAGCCGGCGCGCCCGGCGGCGCCGCCGTCACGGGGGATGGGCCCTCGCCCCCCCGATCGGAGAGGAGCAGCACGACGGCCTGGCGGTCGGGGAAGAGCGTGCCGAGCTGGCGACCGAGCCGGTGGCCCGTGCGGACGACCTCGCCGGGGTCGGCGCCGCCGTGGACGCCGACCACGATCTCGGCGCGACGAGGTTCGGGCGCCCCGCGCGGCATCTGTTCGGCTGGAGCGAGCACTGGCTCTGAAAGTTAGCTCGCGCTGCTTGACGGGGCAGCGCGTTCGCGGTCGGATTCCCCCTCCCCCCCACCGGAGCGACGGCGAATGGACACGAAGTTCCTGCTCGGCGAGAGCCAGATCCCGACGCACTGGTACAACATCATCCCCGACATGCCGGGCCCGCTCCCGCCGGTGATCCATCCGGGCACCCTGAAGCCCATCGGCCCGCAGGACCTCGAGCCCATCTTCCCGATGGCGCTCATCGAGCAGGAAGTGTCGTCGCAGCGCTGGATCGCGATCCCGGACGCGGTGCGCGACATCTACCGGCTCTGGCGCCCGTCGCCGCTCCACCGCGCCCACCGCCTGGAGCAGGCGCTCGGGACGCCGGCCCACATCTACTACAAGTACGAGGGCGTCTCGCCCGCCGGCTCGCACAAGCCGAACTCGGCGGTGCCGCAGGCCTACTACAACAAGCTCGCCGGGACGAAGCGGCTCGCCACCGAGACCGGCGCCGGGCAGTGGGGCAGCTCGCTCGCGCTCGCCTGCCAGATGTTCGGCCTCGAGTGCACCGTGTACATGGTGAAGGTCTCCTTCGGGCAGAAGCCCTATCGCAAGAGCATGATGCAGCTCTGGGGCGCGAAGGTGTTCGCCTCGCCGTCGCCCGAGACCGCCGCCGGCCGCGCCGTGCTCGCCGCCGACCCGCAGAGCCAGGGGTCGCTCGGGATCGCCATCTCCGAGGCGGTGGAGGACGCGGCGACGCACGACGACACGAAGTACGCGCTCGGGAGCGTCCTCAACCACGTGCTCCTGCACCAGACCGTCATCGGGCTCGAGGCGAAGGAGCAGATGCGGCTCGCCGGCGAGTACCCGGACGTCGTCATCGGGTGCCACGGCGGCGGCTCGAACTTCTCCGGCCTCGCCTTCCCGTTCCTCGCCGACCGCGCCGCGGGGAAGCCGGTGCGCGTCCTCGCGGTGGAGCCGACCTCCTGCCCCACCCTGACGAAGGGCGTCTACGCCTTCGACTACGGCGACACGGCGAAGATGGCGCCGATCGCGAAGATGTACACCCTCGGTCACGACTTCATGCCGCCCGGCATCCACGCCGGCGGCCTGCGCTACCACGGCGCGTCGCCGCTCGTGTCGCAGCTCGTCGCGGCGGGCCAGATCGAGGCGCGGGCCTACGCGCAGAACCCCTGCTTCGAGGCGGCCGTGACGTTCGCGCGCACCGAGGGGATCGTGCCCGCGCCCGAGTCGTCGCACGCGATCCGCGCGGCGGTGGATGAGGCGCTGCGCGCGAAGGAGGAGGCGAAGCAGCGCGTGATCCTGTTCGGCCTCTCCGGCCACGGCCAGCTCGACATGGCGGCCTACGACGCGTACCTCGGCGGCGGCCTCGAGGACTTCGCCTACCCCGAGGAGAAGATCAGGGAATCGCTCGCGAAGCTGCCGAAGGTGACGCTCTAGCGCGCCGGCAGCAGGCTGGAGGTGAGCCGCTTCACCGCCTGTGCGAGCCCGTCCGGGGCGGATTGCCCGGCGGGACGGCCCTCGTCTATCCTTTGAGCTTGAACCCTCCCCGCGTGCGAGCGGCCCCTTCTCGCGCGGGCCGCACGATCCCGCTGAAGCTCTATCTGTTCGGGCTGGCGATCGGCATCCTCTTGCCGATCGTCCTCTTCACGGGCGTCGTGCTGGCGCGGCTCGCCGCGGAGGAGCGCGCGGAGCTGGAGAGCCGGGTCGCCCAGGACGCGCGCGCGCTCGCCTCCTCGCTCGACCGCGAGATGGTCGCGAGCATCCGCGCGCTCGAGGCGCTGGGCGAGTCCGACCGGCTCGACCGCGGCGATCTCGTCGCGTTCGGAGAGGCGGCGCGCCGGGTGCTGCGCACCGAGCCCTCCTGGCTGCGCGTCCACCTCCTCTCGCCCGACGGGCGGCAGCTCGTGAACACGCGCTACGGCGTCGGGCCGAACCTCCCGCCCGACCTCGACCCCGAGAGCCTGCGCGACGCGGTCGCCACCCGCAGGCCCGAGGTCGGGAGCGTCTTCCGGATGCGCGACGGCCAGAGCTTCGCCTTCTCGCTGCGGGTCCCGGTCATCCGCGCCGGCGAGGTGCGCTACGTCATCTCGGCGCTGACGACGCCCCAGGCCATCGCCGAGGTGGTGAGCCAGGGGACCACCTCTCACCCGGAGTGGATGCGCACCGTCGTCGACAAGAAGGGCGCCGTCGCCGCGGGGACGCTCGACGCGGCTCGGCTCGTCGGCCAGCCCCTCCGCGACAAGCTGCTCGCCCGCACGCGGGTCGCGCCCGAGGGCGTCCTCCGCGACACGACGCCGGAGGCGGCGCCGGTCTACGTCGCCTACAGCCGCTCCGAGCTGTCGGGCTGGACCTGCGCGCTCACCATCCCGGCGAACGTGCTCGACGGCCCGGCGCGGCGCTCGCTGCTCGTCGTCCTGGGCATCGGGCTCGCGCTGCTCCTCGTTTCGGGCCTGGGCGCGGTCCTCATGAGCCAGAAGCTCTCGCGCGCGATCCGCTCCGCGGAGAGCGCGGCCGACGCGCTCGCGCAGGGCGGCCGCCCCACGCCGGCACCCTCGTCCATCGCCGAGCTGGCCCACCTCGGCGCCGCCCTGCAGCGCGCAGCCGAGCTGCTCGGCGAGCGCGCGCGCGAGCGCGACCAGCACCTCGCGCGCGCCGAGGCGCTGCGCCTCGAGGCCGAG
>JBJMQK010000570.1:0-10535 GCA_045802735.1 Anaeromyxobacteraceae bacterium
GAGCGGAGCGACCGAGTCCGACAACCTCGCGGTGAAGGGCGCGGCGCACTTCTACAAGGACAAGGGGCGCCACCTCGTCACCTGCCGCACCGAGCACAAGGCCGTCCTCGACCCGATGCACCGGCTCGAGCGCGAGGGCTACGAGGTGACCTACCTCCCGGTCGCCGGCGACGGGCGCGTCGATCCGGCCGACGTGGCGAAGGCGATCCGGCCCGACACGATCCTCGTGTCGCTCATGCACGCGAACAACGAGACCGGCGTCGTCCACCCGATCGAGGAGATCGGGCGCGTGACGCGCGAGCGCGGCGTGGCGTTCCACTGCGACGCGGTGCAGACGGTCGGGAAGCTGCCCTTCGACGTGGAGCGGCTGAACGTCGACCTCGCCTCCATCTCGGCGCACAAGATGTACGGGCCCAAGGGCGTGGGCGCGCTCTACGTGCGCCGCAAGCCGCGCGTGCGGCTCATCGCCGAGCAGGACGGCGGCGGCCACGAGCGCGGCTACCGCTCGGGGACGCTCAACGTCCCCGGCATCGTGGCGCTCGGGAAGGCGTGCGCCGTGGCGCGCGCGGAGATGGCCGCCGAGGCGCCGCGGCTCCTCGCCTTGCGCGAGCGGCTCCGGCGCGGGCTCGAGGAGCGGGTCGAGCTGGTCTCGGTGAACGGCAGCCTCGAGCACCGTCTCGCGGGGAACCTCAACGTGAGCTTCGCGTACGTCGAGGGCGAGGCGCTGATGATGGCGGTGAAGGACGTCGCCGTGTCGTCGGGGTCGGCCTGCACCTCGGCGTCGCTCGAGCCGTCGTACGTGCTCCGCGCGATGGGCGTCTCCGACGAGCTGGCCCACGCCTCGATCCGCTTCGGGCTCGGGCGCTTCAACACCGAGGAGGAGGTCGACTTCGTCGTCGAGCTCTTCGCCGCGAAGGTGAAGAAGCTCCGCGACATGTCGCCCCTCTACGAGATGGCGAAAGAGGGCGTGGACCTCTCGAAGGTGGAGTGGGCCGGCGGCCACGCCCGCTAGCGAGGGAACTCGATGGCGTACTCGGAGAAGGTGGTCGACCACTACGAGAACCCGCGCAACGTCGGCTCGCTCGACAAGGGCGATCCCGCGGTGGGGACGGGCATCGTCGGCGCGCCCGCCTGCGGCGACGTGATGAAGCTGCAGATCCGCGTGAACGAGGCGGGCGTCATCGAGGAGGCGCGCTTCAAGACCTTCGGCTGCGGCTCGGCGATCGCCTCGTCCTCGCTCGTGACGGAGTGGGTGAAGGGGAGGACCGTCGCGCAGGCGCTCGACATCAAGAACACCGACGTGGCGAAGGAGCTGGCGCTGCCGCCGGTGAAGGTCCACTGCTCGGTGCTCGCCGAGGACGCGATCAAGGCGGCGGTGGCGGATTACCGGAAGAAGCGGGGCGGGTAGGTGTTTCGCCCCGTTCACCCTAAGTACACCTTCGCCGCTCACCCTGAGCTGGAGCGTTCCCCCTTCGTTCACCCTGAGCAGGAGCCCCCCTCCGTTCACCCTGAGCGTAGCTGCGGCGAAGCCGCAGCGGAGTCGAAGGGTGCCCGTGCCGACGCCTTCGCCCTCCTCGGCCTCCCGCGCGCCTTCGCGCTCGATCCCTCGGAGCTCGACCGCCGCCACCACGACCTCGCACGCCGCGTCCACCCCGATCGCTTCGTGCGCGCCGCCCCGCACGACCGGCGCGAGGCGCTCGCCCGGGCCACGGCCGTGAACGACGCCCACCGCACGCTGCGCGATCCGCGGACCCGCGCCGAGCACCTCCTCCGGCTCGCGGGCGTGGACGTCGCGGCCGAGGACCGGTCGGCCTGCGATCCGGGCCTGCTCGAGGCGCAGCTCGAGCTGCGCGAGGCACTCGCCGCGGCCCGCGCCGCCGGGGATGCGGCAACCGTCGCGGCGATCGCTGCCGCAGCGCGGGCGCGCCTCGCTGCGGTCGACGCCGAGCTCGCCACGCTGCTCGCGGACGCAGCGGGCGTCGCCGAGGTCCGCCACGCCGCCGCCGCGATCCTCGTGCGCGCCCGCTTCGACGAGGCGCTCGCGGCCGCGGCCGGGCCGCGCTGAGCGGGCGATGGCGCGCGCCGTCGGCATCGACCTCGGCACCACGCACTCGCTCGTCGCCTGGGTGGACGCGCGGAACCGCCCGCACGCGATCGACGTCGACCGCGGGCCGCTCCTGCCGAGCGCCGTCCTCTACCGGGCCGACGGCGGCGTGGAGGTCGGGAGCGCGGCGCTCGACGGCGCGGCGGCGAACCCTTCGGATGCGATCCTCTCGGTGAAGCGGCTCATGGGCCGCGGCCCGGCCGACCTCCGCCCGGAGGACCGGGGCGTGTACCGGTTCGACGAGGCGGGCGCGGCGCTGCGGCTCGCCGTGCACGGCGGCCGCCGCGCGGTGTCGCCCGTCGAGGTGTCGGCCGAGATCCTCCGGGTGCTGAAGCGACGCGCCGAGGCGGCGCTCGGCGAGCGCGTCGCGAGCTGCGTCATCACGGTGCCCGCCTACTTCGACGACGCGCAGCGGCTCGCGACGCGCGACGCGGGGCGGCTCGCGGGGCTCGAGGTGCTGCGGCTCCTCGCCGAGCCCACGGCCGCGGCCGTCGCCCACGGCCTCGACCAGCGGCGGCGGGGTACGTTCGCGATCTACGACCTCGGCGGCGGCACGTTCGACGTCTCCATCCTGCGCGTCGAGCGCGGCGTCTTCGAGGTGCTGGCGACCGCGGGCGACACGCGGCTCGGCGGCGACGACATGGATCGCGCGCTCGCGGAGCGGCTCCTCGCGCGGGCCGCTGCGCCGTCGAGCCCCGGCGCGCTCCGCGCCGCGACCGCCGAGGCGCGCCGCGTCCGCGAGGCGCTCTCGTCGGCGGAGGAGGTGGCGGTGGACGCGGCGTTGCCCGGCGGCGCCCGCCTCGCGGGATCGCTCGGGCGCGGTGAGCTCGAGGCGATCATCGAGCCGATCGTCGCCCGCACCCGCGCGCCCGTGCTGCAGGCGCTCCACGACGCCGGCCTCGCGCCCGCGCAGCTCGACGCGGTGGTCCTCGTGGGCGGCGCGACGCGGACGCCGCTCGTGCGCCGGGCCGTGCGCGAGCTCTTCGGGCGCGAGGGCCTCGCGGACCACGATCCGGACACCGTGGTGGCGCTCGGCGCGGCGGTGCAGGCGGACGCGCTCGAGCGCGGCGGGCGCGACGATCTGCTCCTCCTCGACGTCGTCCCGCTCTCGCTCGGCGTGGAGATGATGGGCGGCGCAGTGGAGCGCCTCGTGCTCCGGAACTCGACGATCCCGGCGAGCGCGACGCAGCAATTCACGACGCATGCCGACGGCCAGACCGGGATGGTCGTCCACGTGGTCCAGGGTGAGCGCGAGCTGGCGGCGGACTGCCGGTCGCTCGCGCGCTTCACGCTGCGCGGGATCCCGCCGCTCCCGGCGGGGGTCGCGCGCGTGGAGATCACCTATGCGGTGGACGCCGACGGGCTGCTCGCGGTCACCGCGCGCGAGCTGGCGACCGGGATCGAGCAGCGCGTGGAGGTGAAGCCCACGTACGGGCTCACCGAGGCGGAGGTCGAGGCGATGCTGATCGAGAGCCTCGAGCACGCCGACGCCGACGTGACGGCGCGCCTCCTCGCCGAGTGGAGGGTCGACGCGGAGCGGCTCCTCGCGGCGCTCGGCGACGCGCTCGCAGCCGACGGTGAGCTGCTCCTCGCCGGCGAGCGCGAGGCGATCGAGGGGCGCGTGCGCGGGCTCTCCGAGGCGATGGCGGGCGATGATCCGTACGCCGTGAAGGCGTGGATGGAGTCGCTCGACGCGGCGGCGAAGGGCTTCGTGGAGCGGCGCGTGGACGCGCAGGTGGCGAGGGTGCTGGAAGGGAGGAGGGTGGAGGATCTGGAGAGGGGGGAGTAGCGGCGAGGTCGTTCGCCGCTCGGACTCCCCGGTCCGCGCCGCGCACCGCCCGCGCGCTGCTCCCGCGGTATTCACGGGCAGATCGCCCTGGCGCGCCCGCTGCAATGCCCTGCGCGCATGCCGCTCCACCCCCTCGCGCTCGCCCTCTGGGCGGCGCTCACCGTCGCGCGCGCGCGACCGCCGGACCCGCCGGCGCCACCGCCCGCAGCTTCTCTTCCGGCGCCCGACGCGGACGACGCCGTCCGCCTCCTCTCCGCGGCCGTCCGAGGCGAGCCTTCGACCGAGGAGATCCAGCGCGCCGCCGCGGCGCGCGCGACGCTCCCGCGCGCGGTGAGCGAATCGTGGCGGCGCCGCGCGCGCCTCGCGCCGCTCATCCCGCGCGTCTCCGCGGAGTACCGGCACGATGAGCGCTCGTACCGCGTCGTGGGGGTCACCTCCACGTCGGAGGTGGACTACCTCCGCCAGCAGCCTGGAGACACCGTCGGCGTCCGCGTCGCGTGGAACCTCGATGGCCTCGTCTTCGGGCGCGCCGAGCTCGACGCGGTCGCGGCGGCGCAGCGAGCGGACGACCGGCGCGCGGCGGCGGTGAGGCGCGCGACCGAGCTCCAGTTCGAGCGCCTGCGCCGCCGGCTCGAGCTCGTCGCTGCCGCGCCCACCGGGCTCGCGCGCGCCAGGCTCGAGCTCGACCTCGAGGAATTGACGGCCGAGCTCCGTGCGCTGACGGGCCTCGCGCTCGAGGGGTCGCCATGAGTCCGCACACTCGCTGCGCGGCCGCGGCCGTCCTCGCGCTCGCCGCCTGTGCTCCGGCCCCGCCGCCCGCGCCCGCCCGGATGCTCTCGGCGGCCCCAACCGGCGCCGTCGCTCCGGACGCGGTGACGGTCGAGCTCGTCTTCGACGCGCCGCTCGACCCGGAGGGGCTCACCGATGGTCGCTACTTCGCGCTCGGCCGGCGCGACGACCTGCGGGCGCTGTCGCTCGCGGCGGAGGAGCCCTCCGGGATGGCCGCGACCGCGCCGGTGGTGCCCGTCCGCGCGGAGCTGTCCGCCGATCGGCTCCGGGTCCGGCTCGCGCCGGCGGCGCCGCTCGAGCCCGACGGCCGCTGGGCGGCGGTGCTCTCGACGCGCGCGCGCTCCGCGGCCGGCGGTGTGGTGCTCGATCCTTCGGGCCGCGCGCGCACCTTCGCGCTCCTGTTCGACACCGGGCCCGCGCCCGACCGCACCGCGCCACGGCCGCGCTGGGTCGTGCCGCCGCACGGCCCGGCGCCATCGAACCTCGCGGTCGTGCAGGTTGCGTTCGACGAGGAGGTCTCGGGGGCGCTCGCCCTCGAGGGCGTCGCCGCCGAGCCGGTCGCGCTCGGGGCCGACCTCCTCGGCCTCGTGCTCGGGTCCCATCTCGCCCCGGGGCCGCTCGCGCCCTCCGTCGTCTCGGTCCACGACCTCGCCGGAAATTCCGCCGCACCGCTCCCGCGCATCGTCGTGAGCGCGTGCCCCTCCACGGCGGCGCCCGCCGCGGGCGTACCTCGCGCGACGCCCGGGGAGCTGTCCGTCGCGCTCGACGCGCCGCTCGCCGGCATGGGCCGCGTCGGGGTCGAGGTCAGCGCGCTCGCCGGCGACGCGGCGTGCGGCGTCGCGCCCGCCGCGCCTGCCGCCGCGACGTTCCGCGGCGACGTGCTGCCGTGCCCTGGGGTCGATCCCTGTGCGCCCGCGGCGGTCACCTGTCCCGGGCGCGTCGTCGTCCGCGGGCTCTGCCCCGGGCAGCACGTGCGCGCGCACATCTTCACGGAGGACCTCGCCGGCCACGTCGCCACGGGCGAGCCGCTCGACATCGCCGCGCTCCCCCCGCGCCCCGCGCCGGTCCTCACCGAGGCGCTCGCGGACGCGGACGCCCCCGAGGCGGGCGGCGAGTACGCGGAGGTGGCGAACCTCGGGACGGGCGACGCCGACCTCGCCGGCTTCGTCGTCGCGAAGCGCGGCGCGTCGGGCGCGTTCACGCGCTGTACGATCGCGCCGGCAGCGGGCGTCGCCGTGGCGCCGGGCGCTCACGCGCTCGTCGTCGGCGGCGCCTACGACGGGCGATACCCCCTGCCAGCCGGGACGCCGGTCTACCACTGCGGAGCGACCGCCTTCGCAGGCGGGCTCGCGAACGATCGCGCCGTCGCGCTCGCGCTCGAGGATCCGCTGGGGCAGGTGGTCTCGACGCTCGGGATCGCCGAGGCCGCGCCGCGCTGCGCGACCGGCTCGGTCGAGCGCGTCGACCCCGCGGGCGCCGACGTCGCGTCGAACTGGGCGTGCCCCGGCACACGCACACCGGGGGTCTGCAACCACAGCACGCCGCCCACCGCATGCCCGAAACGCCCGTGGTGACGCGCTCCGGGTTGCCGCGACGATCGAGGCGCGGCCATAATCGCGCGCGTGTCCGGCCCGCGCTCCCCCTCGCCCCGCGCCGAGCGCGAACCGGGGGCGCGGGCTTGAGCGACGAGCGCGCGGTGCGCGTCCTCCTCGCTGCCCGCTCCGCGCAGCTGTGCGAGACGCTCGTCGGGGTGCTCGCCGGCGACGAGGCGTTCGTGGTCATCGCGAGCGTCAGCGACGCGCTCGCCGCCGCGGCCGCCGCGCGGGCGCTGCAACCCGACGTCATCGCCATCGACCTCGACCTCGCGGACGCCGGCGGGATCCCGGCCATCGCGCAGGTGATGGCGGACGCGCCGGCGCCGATCCTCGTCCTCGCCGACCGCCGCGACGACGGGGCGCTCCGGCGCGCGCTGGCGCTCGGGGCGCTCGACCTCCTCGAGACGCCCCTCGCCGACGCGGACCCTGGCGCGTTCGGCGACCTGTTGCGGTCGCGGCTGCGGCTCCTCGCCGGCGTCCGCGTGCGCCGCACCGGGCGCGCGGCGCGGCGGGCCGGCAACGCCCTCGCGCAGCGGAGCGGCCGGTGCGAGCTCGTCCTCGTGGGCGCGTCGCTCGGTGGCCCGCGCGCGCTGGCGGCGCTCCTGCGGGCGCTCCCTCCCGACTTCCCGGCGCCCATCGCGATCGTGCAGCACATCGTGGACGGCTTCACGGGAGAGCTCGCCGCGTGGCTCGCGCAGGCGTGCGGCCGCGACGTGCGCATCGCGCACGACGGCGATGCGCTCGTCCCGGGGTCGGCGCTCCTCGCGCCCTCGGGGCGCCACCTCGTCGTCGACGCCGGCGTGGCGCGCCTCTCCGACGCGCCGCCGGTCGGCGAGTTTCGACCGTCGGTGACCCCGCTCTTCGCCTCGGCCGCGCGGGTCTACGGCGCGCGCGCGTGCGGCGTGCTCCTCACCGGGCTCGGCCGCGACGGCGCCGAGGGAATGCGGGCGCTCCGCGCCGCGGGAGCCCGCACCTTCGCGCAGGACGAGGCGTCGAGCGCCGCCTTCGGGATGGCGCGCGCGGCGGTCGAGCTCGGCGCCGTGGACCGGGTGCTCGCGCTCGACGCCCTCGCCCCCGCGCTCGTCGACGCCGTGCGCTGACGCCGCCCGCCTGGGCGCGCCGAAGACCTTGCCGCCCGTCGAAGGCGCGTGCTAGGTCGGGGCATGCGCGCCTACGAGCTCATCAAGGCAAAGCGGGACGGGCAGGCGCTCGCGCCCGAGGCGCTGCGCGCGCTCGTCGACGCGTACACGCGCGGTGACGTCCCCGATTACCAGATGGCGGCGTTCTGCATGGCCGTCTTCTTCCGCGGCATGACCGACGAGGAGACGCGCGCCTTCACCGACGCGATGCTCCGCTCCGGCGACGTGCTCGACCTCTCCGACGTGCCCGGCGTGAAGGTGGACAAGCACTCCACCGGCGGCGTGGGCGACAAGGTGTCGATCGCGCTCGCGCCCATCGCCGCGGCCTGCGGCGTCGTCGTGCCCATGATCTCGGGGCGCGGCCTCGGGCACACCGGCGGCACTCTCGACAAGCTCGAGGCGATCCCCGGGTTCCAGGTGCGGCTCCCGGTGGAGCGCTTCCGCGAGGTGCTGCGCGCGACGGGCGCCTGCCTCATCGGGCAGACCGACCGCCTCGCGCCCGCCGACCGCAAGCTCTACGCGCTCCGCGACGTGACGGCGACGGTCGAGTCGATCCCGCTCATCGCCTCCTCGATCATGTCGAAGAAGCTCGCCGAGGGGATCGACGCGCTCGTCCTCGACGTGAAGGTCGGCGCGGGCGCCTTCATGAAACGCGAGGAGGACGCCGAGCGCCTCGCCCGGACGCTCTCCGCCATCGGCGCCGGGATGGGGAAGCGCGTCGTCGCGCTCCTCACCGCGATGGACGAGCCGCTCGGCGCGGCGGTCGGCAATGCGCTCGAGGTGAAGGAGGCGGTGGCGCTCCTCCACGGCCAAGGCCCGCGGGACCTGTGGGACGTGACGCTCGAGCTCGCCGCCGAGATGGTGGTGCTCGCCGGGCGGGCCTCGTCGCTCGACGCCGCCCGCGCCCAGGCCACCGCCGCCGTGACCGACGGCCGCGCCTTCCGGAAGCTCGAGGAGATCGTCGAGGCGCAGGGCGGCGACGCTGCCGCGCTCTCGGACCTCGGCCGCCTCCCCGCGGCGAGCGCCACGCTCGAGGTCCGCGCCCCCGCCCGCGGCGTCGTCCAGGCCATCGACGCGGAGGCGGTGGGGCTCGCCGCGGTCGCGCTCGGCGCCGGCCGGGCCCGCGTCGAGGACCCGGTCGACCACGCCGTCGGGCTCGTCGTGCACCGGAAGGTGGGCGACGCGGTCGAGCCCGGGGAGCCGCTGTGCACCGTCCACCACGGCGCCGGCGCGGCCGAGCGACCCGAGGAGGTGGCGGCGCGGGTGCTCCGCGCCTATCGCATCGGGACGGACCGGGTCGAGCGGCGCCCGCTCATCCTGAAGCGGATCGGTTGATCATCCACACGGGGAGTCCTCTTGCGCGCCGAGCTCCACGCCCGCCTGTCGTACGCCCTCGCCTGGATCCGCGGTCGCACCGACGCGCGCCCGAGCGCCGCCGTCATCCTGGGGTCGGGCCTGGGTGCCTTCGCGGCGCAGCTCGCGCGGCCGGTGGTGGTCCCGTACGCCGAGATCCCCGAGTTCCCGGTGGCCCGCGTCGTCGGGCACGCGGGGCGCCTCGTGCTCGGCGACCTCGACTCGCCGTCCGGCCCGGTCACGATCGCGGCGCTGCAGGGGCGCGTCCACGGCTACGAGGGCTGGCGCGCCGAGGACGTGGCCTTCGGCGCGCGCGTCGTGGCCCTGCTCGGCTCGCGCGTGCTCGTCGTGACGAATGCCTCGGGCGGCGTGAACCCGGAGCTCGGGCCGGGCGACCTCGTCCGCATCACCGACCACCTGAACTTCTCGGGCGCGAACCCGCTCACCGGCGTGAACGACGACCGGCTCGGGCCGCGCTTCCCCGACCTGACCGACGCGTACGATCCCGGCCTCGGCGCCCTCCTCGAGGCGACCGCGGCGCGCCTGAACGTGCCGCTCCACCGCGGCGTCTACGCCTGCATGCCCGGGCCGAGCTACGAGACGCCGGCCGAGGTCCGGATGCTGCGCACGCTCGGCGCGGATCTCGTCGGGATGTCCACCGTCGCGGAGGTCATCGCCGCGCGGCACATGGGCGTGAAGGTCGCCGGGGTGTCGCTCGTCGCGAACCGCGCGGCCGGCCTCTCCGGCATGCCGCTCACCCACGAGGAGGTCGCCGCGGTCGCGGCGCGCGAAGGCGACCGCCTCGCCGCGCTGCTCGCGGCGTTCGTGCCGGCGGCGGTCGCGGCCGTCCCGCACCCGCGCACCCATTGAACGGCGCCGCGGCCGGCGCTACGCTGCGGTTCCACCCGGAGGCGAACGATGACCGAGCGCAGCGCGAGCGGGGCGGAAGGTTCCGGCGATCGGCGCGACAGCGTGCGGCTCCCGATCCGCCTCATGGTGCGCGAGGCGGCGCTCGGGGGCTCCTTCGACGAGCACGCCGGGAACGTCTCGATCGGCGGGGTCTACTTCACGGAGCGTCATCCACCCTTCGGCACGCGCGTCGAGGTGCGCTTCGTCGTCCCGGGCGAGGGCGTGGAGGTGCGCGCCGCCGGCGAGATCCTGCAGGTGTCGCGCGACGAAGCCGGCTTCGGCGCGCACGTCAGGTTCGAGGGGCTGTCGCTCGAGGACGAGCTCGCGATCGCCCGCTTCCTCGAGCGCGGCGCGGCGTCCAGATGAAGCGACCGCCCGCAGCCGCCGTGGTCCGCGCCGCGCGCGAGGCGAGGGGCAGGGCCTACGCGCCGTACAGCCGCTTCCGGGTCGGCGCCGCGGTGCGCGCCGGCGGGGCGATCTTCCCCGGCGCGAACGTCGAGAACGCCTCCTACGGCGCGACGATCTGCGCCGAGCGGGCCGCGATCGCGGCAGCCGTGAACGCGGGCGCGCGCCGGCTCGAGGCGGTGGCGGTGGCGAGCGGCACATCGCCGCCGACGCCGCCCTGCGGGATCTGCCTGCAGACGCTCGCCGAGTTCGCCGGCCCCGACCTCCCCGTCACCCTCGCCGGCGCGCGCGGCAGCGCCGTCGAGACCACGCTCGGCGCGCTCCTGCCGCGGGGGTTCTCGAAGAAGTACCTGTGAGCCGACCGGACGCCCGAGGACCGCGGTCCCTCCGTTCGCCCTGAGCGTAGCGCAGCGGAGTCGAAGGGCGAAGGGTAGCCCCTCGCCTTATCTCCC
>JBJMQK010000604.1:0-4083 GCA_045802735.1 Anaeromyxobacteraceae bacterium
GTTCACCCCACCGGCCCGTCGAAGGTCACGCTCCTGAAGCCCGCCTGCGTGAGGAGCGCGCGGATCGCCCGCTCCGCCGCGCGCCGCGCCCGCTCCCGCAGCCTCGCGTCGGCCGCGACCTCGCGCTCGAACGACGTCCGCGCCAGCTCGAAGAGCTTCGCCGTCTCGGCCGTGTCGAGGTTCGACCCGATCACCTCCGTCTCGCCTGGCCTGAGCTCCACGCGCACCTCGAGCGGCGGCAGGACGATCGCGACGTCGCGCCCGAGGACGCGCACCGCCGCGGCATCGAGCCGCGCGAGGTCGAGCCCGAGGTGGGCGTCGGCGAAGACGATCGCGCGCCCGCGCGGTGCACGGAAGGTGTAGCTCGCCCAGGCCCATACGCCGCCCTCGCTCGGCTCCGGCGCGAACGTCACCTTCTTGTACAGCGCGACGTCGAGCGCCTCGAGCCGCGCGACCTCGCGCACCTGCGTCGCGATCGCCGGCGCGTCCGGGAGCGACGGGCCACGCGGGGGGACGAGCCGCGCCGCGACGACCGCGCCTGCGCCGACGGCGAGCCCGAGGACCAGGGCCTTCACGAGGCTTCGCATCCGCCGATGGTAGCGCAGCCGGACGCTCGCCCGCGCGCACGCCGTCACGCTGCGGCGCGCCCGCGGTGCGTCCATGCTGTGGGCATGTGCGGCACCGTGCGCGCTGGCACCACCCGGGGTGCGTGCTGGTCGCGAGCGCCCTCGGCGGGACGACCTCGGCGCGGGTGGCCGCGCTATTCCTTCGTCCTGCCCACCCACCGAGGAGCCGCGATGCGCACCCGATTCCCCCACGCGCTCTGGTTCGCGACGGCGTGCGCGATGCTCGCCGCCTGCGGTGGCGACGACACGCAGCGCCCGGGTCAGCTCACCGTCATGACGCGGAATCTCTACCTCGGCGCGGACCTCACCCCTGCCCTCGCGGCGACCGATCCCGCCGGGCTCGTGGCCGCGACGACCGCGATCTGGGCGAGCGTCCAGGCGAACGACTTCAAGGACCGGGCGAAGGGGATCGCCGCCGAGATCGCGGCGGCCCGTCCCGACCTCGTCGCGCTGCAGGAGGTCGCGCTCTGGCGCACGCAGACGCCGAGCGACGCGAACCCAACCCCCGACGCGACGACGGTGGCCTACGACTTCCTCGCGCTCGTCCGCGCCGAGCTGCAGACCCTCGGCGTCACCTACGACGTGGCCGAGGAGCTCCCGCTCACCGATCTGGAGGTGCCGATCGCGACGGGCCCCGGCACCTTCGACGACGTTCGCTTCACGGACCGCGACGTCATCCTCGCGCGGAGCGGCGTCGCGGTCGCCGGCGCGGAGGGCCACGTCTACGCGGCGCTCCTCACGGTGCCGCTGCCCGCCGGCGCGGCCGTCACCGTGAAGCGCGGCTGGACGCGCGTCGCGGCGACGGTCGCCGGCCAGCCCGTCACCTTCGTGAACACGCACCTCGAGTCGGGCGACCTCGCGCCGATCGCGGCGATCCGCACCGCGCAGGCGGGCGAGCTCTTCGCCGCGGTCGCGCCGGAGCAGGGTCGCGTCGTCGTCGCGGGCGACCTCAACTCGCTGCCGGGGACGGAGGGGCACCTCGCCGCCACGACGGCGGGCTTCGCCGACGCGTGGGCGACGCTCCACGGCGCGGACCCCGGCTTCACCTGCTGCTTCGCGGCCGACCTCCGCCCCGCCACGGGCAGCCTCTCGCAGCGCATCGACCTCGTCCTCACCCGCGGCGCGCTGCGCGCGACGAGCGCGACGATCGTCGGCGAGGAGGCGCAGGACCGCACCCCGGGCGGACGCTGGCCGAGCGACCACGCCGGCCTCGTCGCGGCCGTGCAGCTCCAGTGATCGCCGCGAGGCTCAGGTCAGCGCGAACCTGAGCTCGCCCAGCCTCTCGAGGCTGCAGGCGATCTTGTCGCCGGGCTTCAGCCACACCCGCTGGTCGGGCGGCTTCCCCTGGATGACGCCCTCGGGCGTCCCGGTGAAGATGATGTCGCCGGGGCGCAGCGTGAGGTGGTGCGAGATGTAGCTCACCATCTGCCGCGCGTTGAAGATGAAGTCGCTCGTGCTCGACGACTGCCGCGTCTCGCCGTTCACGCGGCACTCGATCTTGAGCTTGTCGGGGTCGATCTGGTCGGCGGAGACGAAGTACGGGCCGAGCGGCGCGAAGCCGTCGGGCGTCTTCCCCACCATCCACTGCCCGCCGGTCTCGAACTGGAGGTCGCGCGCCGTGAAGTCGTTGCCGGTCGCGTACCCCGCGACGTACGAGAGCGCGTCCGCCTCGGAGACGTCCTTCGCCTCGCGCCCGATGATCATCACCAGCTCGGTCTCGTAGTCGAACTTCTTCGCGATCGCGGCGGGCAGCTTCACCGTCCCGCCGTGGCAGTTGAGGGCGTTGTTGAACTTGTTGAAGAGCACCGGCTCCTTCGGGATCGGCATCTTCAACTCGGCCGCGTGCTTCCTGTAGTTGAGGCCGACGCAGACGATCTTCTCGGGGCGCGAGACGAGCGGGCCGTACTCGAGCCCGTCCTCCTTCAGGAAGGCGCGCCCGAGCGACGCGTCCTTCAGGGCGGCGTCGACGACGGCATTGACGCTCGGCCCGTCCTCCTGCTGCAGCAGCTCGTCGAGCGAGCCGGGCGCGTGCAGGCGCAGCGCCGCCGCCGCGGCCGCCACGTCGAGCACGCCCTTGTCCGTCTTCGCGCCGAGGCGCAGCGCGCCGTCCCTGCGGAAGGTGAGGAGCGTCAGCCTCTTCGGGAGCCCGCGCGCGCCGCGCGCCGGCGCGCCCTCCGCCGCCCCGGCGAAGGGGAGCTGCGCCGCCGCCGCCGCGACGCCGGCCGCCCCCGCCGCCTTCATGAATTGCCGCCGATTGGGTGCCATGGTCGTCCTCCGTTCGTGAACCCTGGCCAACGATGGGGCCGCGGCCGCGCGCGGGCTCGGCCCGGCAGGGAGGTTCACGCGCGGGACCTCGAGAACAGCCTGGCGAACGCCGCGCCGCCCGAGCAAGCAGAACACGCGATGGCGGCGAGAAAGAAGGAGCTCCTCGAGATCGACGGGCACGAGGTCGCGATCTCCAATCCGGACAAGCCGTACTTCCGCGAGGCGGGTATCACGAAGCTCGAGCTGGTCCGGTACTACCTCGCCGTGGCCGACGGTGCGCTGCGCGGCGTGCGCGGCCGGCCCATGGCCCTCAAGCGCTACGTCGACGGCGCGGAGGGCGAGCCCTTCTTCCAGAAGCGCGCGCCCGAGAACCGCCCGCCCTGGGTCGAGGTCGTCGAGCTCGCCTTCCCGTCCGGGCGCACCGCGCGCGAGGTCGTGGTCCGCACCGCCGCGCAGCTCGCCTGGGTGGTGAACCTCGGCTGCATCGACCTCAACCCGCACCCGGTGCGCGCCGAGGACCTCGCCCATCCCGACGAGCTGCGCGTCGACCTCGATCCGGTCCCCGGGGTGCCCTGGAGCCAGATCCGCGACGTCGCGCTCCTCGTGCGCGCGGTGCTCCACGAGCACGGGCTCACCGGCTGGCCCAAGACGAGCGGCTCGCGGGGCATCCACGTCTACGCGCGCATCGAGCCGCGCTGGACGTTCACCGAGGTGCGCGAGGCCGCGCTCGCGCTCGCCCGCGAGGTGGAGCGGCGCGCGCCGGCGCTCGCCACGAGCAAGTGGTGGAAGGAGGAGCGGCACGGCGTCTTCATCGACTACAACCAGAACGCGAAGGACCGCACCGTCGCGTCCGCGTACTCCGTCCGGCCGAAGCCCGACGCGCGCGTGTCGGCGCCGCTCACCTGGGACGAGCTGCCGGCGTGCGACCCGGCCGAATTCACGCTGCGTACGATGCCGGCGCGCTTCGCCGCGCTCGGCGACGTCGGCGCCGGGATCGACGCCGCGGTCGGGTCGCTCGACGCGCTGCGCGACCTCTCGGCGCGGCAGCGGGCCGACGGCGCCGGCGACGCGCCCTGGCCACCGCACTATGCGAAGGCCGCCGACGAGCCCGCGCGCGTCGCGCCGTCGCGGCGCAAGGGCGCCCCGAAGCGCGAGAAGCTGCCCCTCATCGTGGTCGCGCGCTCGCGGCGCA
>JBJMQK010000649.1:0-10914 GCA_045802735.1 Anaeromyxobacteraceae bacterium
GAAGCCGCCCCGACGCCCGCCGGACGAGACCAGGCCGGAGCCGAGGCCGCCGTCGCGCAGCAGCTCGCCGGCAAGTACATGACCTTCAAGCTCGCCGACGAGGCCTACGGCCTCGAGATCCTGAAGGTCCGCGAGATCATCGGGCTCATGGAGATCACGCGCGTTCCGCGCGCGAGCGAGTACGTGCGCGGGGTCATCAACCTGCGCGGCAAGGTGATCCCGGTCGTCGACCTGCGGACGAAGTTCGGGATGCCGCCGACCGACCCGACCGACCAGACGGTGATCATCGTCGTCCAGTACGCGGCAGCCGGTCGCGATCTCACCATGGGTATCCTCGTGGATCAGGTCCTCGAGGTGCTCTCGATCGACGCCGGTCAGATCGAGCCGCCGCCCTCGTTCGGCGCGGCGGACATGGACATGAGCTTCATCCTGGGCGTGGGCAAGGCCGAGGAGCGGGTCATCTTCCTCCTCGACATCGGGCGCGTCCTGTCCGCGGTCGAGTCACGCGAGCTCGCCCAGGTCGCGGATTCGAACTGAACTGATGCAGGCGGCGCGCGTCGCCGACGAGGGGATCACATGTTCTCGAAGATCAAATTGGGTCAGAAGCTCTTCTGGGCATTCGCGGTCGCGATCGTCGTCACAGTGGCAATCGGGACGACGGCGTACGTCGCGTCGTCGAAGGTGAACGACCAGCTCGAGCAGATCGTGAACGTCCAGCTTCCGAGCGCCGACGCCCTCGGCGTCATGGACGAGGCGCAGACGTCCGTATGGGGCGCCGCGAACGGCCTCACGTCCCGGCGCCTGATGATGCCGGAGATGCGGAACGCCTTCTATGGCGCGGTCGATGAAGCCTGGAAGCGCATGGACGTCGCGCTCGCGACATACGAGGCGAAGCCACACAGCGGCGAAACCCACGAGAAGTGGACGACCCTCGCTCCGCAACTCAAGGCGTGGCGCGGAGAGGCCGAGGCGATCGTCGCCCTCGCGCGCGAGAAGGATCGGCTCCTCTCGTCGGGCCTTTCGAAGGACGACCCGCGCGTCCTCGACGTCGACAGCCGCGGCGTCGACGCGCTCATCGCGATGCAGCGCAGCTACTCCCGGGCGGAGAACGGGCTGAGCTCGCTCAGGGAGCTCACCAACCAGCACAGCCAGGACCGCGAGCACCTCGCCCTGCAGGCGTCGAGCACCGGGAACACCGTGATGCTCATCGCCGTCCTGTGCGGCGCGGCGCTCCTCGCGGCGTTCGGGACGATCTTCGCCCGCAGCATCGGGTCGGTCATCCGCTCGCTGAGCGCCGAGTCGAAGAAGCTCGCCGACGCCGTCGCGCGCGGCGACCTCAAGGTCCGCGCGGACACCGCGGCCGTGAACTTCGAGTTCCGCGGCATCGTGGACGGCATGAACGCGACGATGGACGCGTTCGCGAAGCCGATCCACGTCACCGTCGAGTACGTGCAGCGCATCGGCGCCGGCGACATCCCCCCGAAGATCACCGACCGCTACGAGGGCGACTTCAACCGCATCAAGGACAGCCTCAACGGCTGCATCGAGAACATCTCGGCGCTCGTGGTCGAGATGAACCGGATGAGCGCGGAGCACGACAAGGGCGACATCGATGTGGCCATCGACGGCGCGAAGTTCCAGGGCGCCTACCGCCAGATGGCCGAGGGCGTGAACAAGATGGTGGGCGGTCACATCGTCGTGAAGAAGAAGGCGATGGCCTGCGTCGGCGAGTTCGGCAAGGGCAACTTCGATGCGCCGCTCGAAAAGTTCCCCGGCAAGAAGGCCTTCATCAACGAGACCATCGAGCAGGTGCGCGCGAACCTGAAGGCGCTCAACGCCGACGCGCAGACGCTCGTCGCCGCCGCCGTCGAGGGGCGGCTCTCCTTCCGGGCCGACGCCACCCGCCACCAGGGCGACTTCCGCAAGATCGTCGAGGGCGTGAACGCGACGCTCGACGCCGTCGTCACGCCCATCAACGAGGCGCTCGGCATCCTCGAGAAGCTGGCGCAGCGCGACCTGCGCGCTCGCGTGAAGGGCCAGTACCAGGGCGATCACGCGCGCATCAAGGAGGCCCTCAACGGGACCGCCGAGGCGCTGCACGAGTCGCTCGCGCAGGTGGCGCAGGCGGTGGGTCAGGTCTCGGCCGCGTCGGGCCAGATCGCCTCGTCGTCGCAGGCGGTCGCCGACGGCGCGTCGGAGCAGGCGTCGAGCCTCGAGGAGACGAGCTCGTCGCTCGAGTCGATGGCCACCATGACGAAGCACGCCGCCGACAACGCCCAGCAGGCGAACGGCCTCGCGCAGAACGCGAAGAGCGCGGCGACCGACGGCGGCGCGGCGATGTCGCAGATGAGCGGCGCGATGTCGAAGATCAAGGCGTCGGCCGAGGGTACCTCCGAGATCATCAAGGACATCAACGAGATCGCGTTCCAGACGAACCTCCTCGCGCTCAACGCCGCGGTCGAGGCGGCGCGCGCCGGCGAGGCGGGCCGCGGGTTCGCGGTCGTGGCCGAGGAGGTGCGCTCGCTCGCGCTCCGCTCCAAGGACGCGGCCACCAAGACCGAGGCGCTCATCCGCGAGTCGGTGAAGCAGGCCGGCGAGGGTGAGGTGACCGCTGGCCACGTCTCGGCGAAGCTCTCCGAGATCGCAGCGGGGGTCGCGAAGGTCACCGACATCATCGCGGAGATCGCGGCGTCGGCGAAGGAGCAGGCGGCCGGGATCGACCAGGTGAACAAGGCCGTCGCTCAGATGGACAGGGTCACGCAGCAGAACGCAGCAAACTCCGAGGAGTCCTCCTCGGCCGCGTCGGAGCTGTCGGGCCAGGCGGAGGAGCTGGCGGCGATGGTCGGGAGCTTCCAGCTCGACCAGGCCGCGGGCGTCGCACCGCGCCGCGCCGCGCTGGCGGTGCCGGCGAAGGCCGTGAAGCCGAAGGCGCCCGCCAGGGCCCACGCGCCGGCGAACGGCAGGAACGGGCACGGGCACATCGCGCTCCGCCCCGAGGAAGTGATCCCGATGGAGAACGATCCCGCGTTCAAGGAGTTCTAGGCCGGGGTCGTCACACGCGAAGCGGCGCGCGACGGCCCACCGGGCCGCCGCGCGCACCCGCATCCGGAGGTCGTCATGCTGAAGCGGATCCCGATCGCCGCCGTCGTCGCGATGTCCCTCCTCGCCGTCGCCGCGCTCGGCGGGGTCGCCGCCGGGACGGGGTGGCTCGCGCTCGACGCGATCGCGGGGCGCCTCCGCGAGAGCGCCGACGAGCGCTACCCGGCGGGCGTCGCGCTCGCGACCCTCGCCGAGGCGCAGGCGACGGTGTCGCGCGGGGGCAACGCGCTCCTCATGCCGCGCATGTCGCCCGAGCTGCGGCGGTCGGCGAACGCGCGGCTCGCGGCGGCGCTGGCGCGCGCGGAGGAGGCGCGGCGCACGTTCGACGCGCTGCCGCGCGACCGCGACACCGAGCGCGCCTGGGCCGAGTTCCAGGAGCCGTGGCGCGCCTGGGTCCGCGCCGCGACGGACCTGCGCGACGCGTCGCAGCCCTTCGACGCGCTCCGCCAGGCGGGGGTCGACCCGGCCGACCCGCGCGCCCAGGCCGCGTACGGTGACGCGTGGGCTGCCTGGATACGCACGCGCGGCGCCTACGCGCCCGCCGAGAAGGCGCTCGCCGGCGTGCGCGAGGCCGGCGACGCGCGCCGCGCGCGGGAGCGGGCCGAGGCGGCGAGCGCCGTCCGCACTGCGCGCATCCTCCTCGCCCTCGCCGCGCTCACCGGGACGGTCTTCTCCGTCGCCGTGACGGCGCTCGTCGCGCGGCGCCTGCGCGCGATCGTGGTCGGGCTCGCCGCCGAGGCGCGCGCGCTCGAGCGCGCCGTCGCCGAGGGGCGCCTCGCCGACCGCGCGTCGGAGGAGCGCGTCCACGCCGAGTTCCGGCCGGTGGTGCGGGGCATGAACGACATCATGGACACGCTGGCGCGGCCCATCGGTGTGACCGCCGAGTACCTCGACCGGATCGCCGCAGGCGACCTCCCGCCGCCGATCGCCGATCGCTACGAGGGCGACTTCAACCGCATGAAGGACAGCCTCAACGGCTGCATCGCGGCGGTGTCGACGCTCGTCGTCGACGTGAACCGCCTGAGCGCCGACCACGCGGCTGGAGACACCGACGCCGCGATGGACGCGGCGCGCTTCCAGGGCGCCTACCGCGCGATGGCGGAGGGCGTGAACGCGATGGCCGCGGGCCACGTCGCCGCGAGCGAGCAGGTCATGGCCTGCGTCGCGGCGTTCGGCGCGGGCGACTTCGACGCGCCGCTCGCGCGGTTCCCCGGGAAGCGCGCGCGCATCAACGACACCGTCGAGAAGGTGCGCGGCAACGTGAAGCGCTTCATCGCCGAGATGAAGGAGATGAGCCGCCAGCACGACGCGGGCGACATCGACGCCGTCATCGGGGCCGAGCGCTTCGAGGGCGACTTCCGCGCGATGGCCCACGGCGTGAACGCGATGGTCGCCGGGCACATCGCGGTGAAGCGCCAGGCGATGGCCTGCGTCGCCGAGTTCGGCCGCGGCAACTTCGAGGCGCCGCTCGCGCGCTTCCCTGGCAAGAAGGCGTTCATCAACGACACGATCGAGGACGTCCGCGCGAAGCTGCGGGCGCTCATCACCGATGCCCGCGCCCTCGCCGGCGCCGCCGTCGAGGGGCGGCTCGCCTTCCGCGCCGACGCCGCCCGCCACGGGGGGGACTTCCGCAAGATCGTCGAGGGCGTGAACGCGACGCTCGACGCGGTGCTGACGCCGGTGAACGAGGCGCTCGCCGTGCTGGAGCGCCTCGCCGCGCGCGATCTCACCGCGCGCGTGGAGGGGCGCTACCAGGGCGACCACGCGCGCATCCAGGCCGCGCTGAACGGCACGGCGGAGGCGCTCCACGAGGCGCTGTCGCAGGTCGCGCGCACCGTCGCCGAGGTCTCGTCGGCGGCCGGACAGATCGCGGCGTCGTCGCACGCGGTCGCGGACGGCGCCTCGGCGCAGGCCTCGTCGCTCGCCGAGACCGGCGCGTCGCTCGCAGCGGTGGGTACCGCCACGCGGCGGACCGCCGACAGCGCCGGCAAGGCGGACGCCCTCGCGCGCCGCGCCCGGGTCGCCGCGGCCGAAGGCGGCGTCGCCATCGGCGACATGAGCGGTGCGATGGAGAAGGTCAGGGCCGCCGCGGAGAGCACGAGCGAGATCATCCGCGAGGTGAACGACATCACCTTCCAGACGAACCTCCTCGCGCTCAACGCCGCGGTCGAGGCGGCGCGCGCCGGCGAGGCCGGCCGGGGGTTCGCCGTCGTCGCGGAGGAGGTCCGCACCCTCGCGCTCCGCTCCAAGGCCGCCGCGACGCGGACGCAGGCGCTCATCGGGGAGTCGGTGCGACAGGCCGGCGAGGGCGAGGCGACCGCCCGGCGCGTGGCCGAGAAGCTCGGCGACATCACCGGCACCATCGAGGGCGTGAGCGAGATCGTCGCGGAGATCGCGGCGTCGGCGCGCACCCAGGCGAGCGCGCTCGAGGGCGTGAACGCGGCCGCGGCGCAGATGGACAAGGTGACCCAGCAGAACGCCGCCAGCTCCGAGGAGTCGTCGTCGGCCGCGTCCGAGCTCTCGAGCCAGGCCGAGGACCTCGCCGGCATGGTGGGGACGTTCCGCCTCGGCGACGGCGCGCCGACGGGTGCTGACCGGGCGGTGGCGACGAGGCCGCGCGCGGCCACCGCGCCGACGCCGCTCGCCCGCGCGTGACGGGCCGGCGCGGCGCCGGGCGGCGGGGTCGCGGCACAGGGTTTCGGCGCGACTCGCCGGGTCGGCGGTCACCCGGCGCCCCGCCACGCCGCCCCCGGAAACCGCTCGCAGAGCGCCAATCCGTGCGGAGGGAGCCTGCGACCCGGTGGCACGCAGCGTGCTCCTGAGGTGGTGGTGCCGGGTGGATTCACCCCCCCCGGAGCGGAGGCGGCCCTCGGGCCCGGGGACCCATGGAGACGCAGCTCTTCCAGCGCTTCGCCGCGCTCGCCTACGAGAAGGCCGGCATCAGCATCAAGCCGGGCAAGGAGGCGCTCGTCGCCGCGCGCGTCGCGAAGCGCCAGCGCGCCCTCTCCATCGCCGACGCGCAGGGATATCTCAAGTACCTCGAGCAGGACCGCTCGGGCGAGGAGCTGGCGCGCTTCCTCGACGTCATCTCGACGCACTTCACGAGCTTCTTCCGCGAGCCCGATCATTTCGATCTCCTCGCCGAGGAGATGGAGCGGCTCGCGGCCGCGGGGCAGCGGCGCGTCCGGCTCTGGTCCGCCGCCTGCTCCACCGGCGAGGAGCCCTACACGATGGCCATGACCGTGCTCGGCGCCCGGGGCGCGGCCGAGCTGGACGTGAAGATCCTCGCCACCGACATCGCCGCCGAGACGCTGCGGCAAGCGCAGGCGGGCGTCTATCCGGAGGACCGGGTCGAGCCCGTTCCGCCGGCGCTGCGCTCGCGCTGGTTCACGCGCCGGCAGGACCCGCGCGACGCCGAGGGCACCGTCCACGCGGTGAAGGACGAGCTCAAGGCGCTCGTCCTCTTCCGGCAGCTGAACCTGGCGATGCCGCCGTTTCCGATGGCGGGCCCGCTCGACGTCGTCTTCTGCCGCAACGTCCTCATCTACTTCGACCAGCCGACGCGGCAGCGCCTGCTCACCGCCGTGGAGGGGCTCCTCCGCCCGGGCGGGCTCCTGTGCATCGGCCACACCGAGACCCTCTCCGGGATCCACTCGGGGCTGAAGCTCGTCCGGCCGAGCGTCTTCCGTCGTCCGGCGGAGCCCACCGCATGAACACCCTCGCGGTCGACATCTCCGACATCAAGGTGAGCGCGAACCCGGACGATCTCATCGTCACGTACGCGCTCGGCTCGTGCATCGCCGTCATGGTGCACGACCCGGTGCGCGTCGCGGCCGGGATGATCCACTACATGCTGCCGCTCTCCGAGACGTCGCCGGAGAAGGCGCGGACGCGCCCCGGGATGTTCGCGGACACCGGCATCCCGCTCCTCTTCCAGACGATGTACGGGCTCGGCTGCCAGAAGAAGGACCTCGTGGTGAAGGTCGCGGGCGGCGGCGCGCTGTACGACGACAAGGGCCTCTTCAGCATCGGCAAGCGCAACTACACCGTGCTCCGGAAGATGTTCTGGAAGAGCTCGGTCATCATCGCCGCCGAGGACGTGGGCGGCGCGAAGAGCCGCACCGCCCGCCTCCACGTGGCCACCGGGCGCTGCACGATCACGTCGCAGGGCGAGGAGATCGAGCTGTGATCCACGCCGCCCCCATCCCGCCGCAGGCGATCGTCGCCGCGGTGAAGGAGCTGCCGACGCTGTCGGCGGTGACGGTCCGCCTCGCCGCGCTCATCCGCGACCCGCGCACCTCCGCCCAGGACCTCGAGCGCGTCATCCGCGTCGACCCGGCGCTCACCGCGAACCTGCTGCGCGTGGCGAACTCGGCCTTCTTCGGGCTCCGCTGCCGCGCCGAGTCGGTGCGGCAGGCCGTCACCCTGCTCGGCGTGCGACGCATCTACGACATCGCCGCCGCGGCCGCGCTGGCGCCGGTCATCCCGCCGCGGATCCCGGGCTACGAGATCGACGCGCCCGCGTTCTTCGTGCACAGCGTCGCGGTGGGCGTGCTGGCGGAGCGCCTCGCGCGCGAGCTCGACGTCGCCCCGCCCGACCTCACCTTCACCGCGGGGCTGCTCCACGACATCGGGAAGCTCGCCATCGCCACGTTCGTGGGCGGCGCGTCGGACGAGATCCTGGCGCACGTCCGGCGCGGCGAGGCGTTCGCCGCCGCGGAGCGCACGGTGCTCGGGCTCGACCACGGCGAGGTGGCGGCGCTCGTCGCCGAGGCCTGGTCCCTGCCGCCGGCGATCGGGGCAGTGGCGCGCTGGCACCACGCGCCCGAGGGGACGGCGCGGGGCGAGCACGGGCCGATCGTCGACCTCGTGCACGCCGCGGACGGCCTCGCCCACGCGATGGGGCTCGGGGCGGACGCCGGCGAGCTGGCGCGGACGATCGACGCGGGCGTCGAGGAGCGGCTGGGAATCCGCGCGCGGCGGCTCGAGCGCGTCGCGGGAGAGAGCCTGGACGAGATCCGGGAGATGGCGAGCGCGTACGCGCCGGCCGCTGGAGGGACACGATGAGCTACGCCATCCTGGTCGCCGACGACTCGGCGATCGTCCGGACCATGGTCAAGAAGGCGCTCGCCATGGCCGGGCTCGACGTGGGACAGGTCCACGAGGCCGGCGACGGCCAGGAGGCGCTCGAGGTGCTCGGGCGCACCTGGATCGACGTCGTGTTCGCGGACATCAACATGCCGCGCATGAACGGGATCGAGCTCGTGCGTCGCATGCGCGAGACGCCGGCGCTCGCGGCGACGCCCATCGTCATCGTGTCGTCGGACCGGACGAAGGCGCGCATCGACGAGCTCGAGCGCAACGGCGTGACGGCGTACGTGAAGAAGCCGTTCCGGCCGGAGCAGTTCCGCGAGGTGCTGGATCGGCTGCTCGGACCCGCGCGAAGGGAAGGCGATGCCTGAGATCTCGCAGGAGCTGCTCGAGTCGGTGCTGGGGCGGATGCTCGAGGAGGCGGCGTTCGTGTTCGCCGAGGCGACCACGGTGCCGCCGCCGCACGCGGCCGCGCTCGTCGAGGCGCGGCTCGGCTACGCAGGACCGCAGCGCGGCGAGCTGACGCTCGTCGCGCCGGCGAGCCTCGCCGCGACGCTCGCGGCGAACCTGCTCGGCGAGGACGAGGGCGGCGCCTCGACCACCGGCGACGACGAGGACGCGATCGGCGAGCTCCTCAACATGATCGCCGGCGTGGTCGTGGTGGAGCTGTTCGGCGAGGACGCGGCGTGCCAGCTCGGCCTGCCGCGCGTGCGGCGCATCGGCCCCGACGCGCACGCGCGCACCCTCGCCACCGCGACGGCGGCGGCGACGATGGTGGAGGAGGAGGGGCGGCGCATCGATCTCGCGCTGACGAGCGCGGGCAGCGTGCGATGACGCGCGTGCTCGTCGTCGACGACTCCGCGGTGGTGCGGCAGATCTTCGCGCGCGAGCTGGCGCGCGATCCCGAGCTGGAGGTGGTGGGGAGCGCGCCCGACCCCTACGTCGCGCGCGACCTCATCGTGCAGCGGAAGCCGGACGTCCTCACGCTCGACCTCGAGATGCCGCGCATGGACGGGATCACGTTCCTGCGCAAGCTCATGCACTACTACCCGCTGCCGGTCGTGGTGGTGTCGTCGCTCACGCCGGCCGGCGGTGAGCTCGCCCTCGAGGCGCTCGCGGCAGGCGCCGTGGACGTCATGTGCAAGCCGGGCGCGGCGTTCACGGTGGGCGACATGACGGCCCAGCTCGTCGAGAAGGTGAAGAGCGCGGCGCACGTGGACCTGAAGCGGCGCGCCGCCCAGCTCGCGCGCGGCGCGGGCGCGGCGGCAGGACCGCCGCCCGTGGCGCAGGCGCTCACGCGCACGACGAACCAGGTGCTCGCCATCGGCGCGTCGACCGGCGGGACGGTGGCGCTCGAGGGGATCCTCCGCCGCATGCCGCCGAACGCGCCCGGGACGGTGATCACGCAGCACATGCCCGAGATGTTCACGAAGTACTTCGCCGACCGCCTGAACCAGGTCTCCAAGGTGGAGGTGCGGGAGGGCGCCGACGGCGACTCGGTCGTGCCGGGCGTCGTGCTCATCGCCCCCGGCAACAAGCACATGCTCCTGCGGCGCTCCGGCGCGCGCTACTGCGTGTCGGTGCGCGACGGCCCGCGCGTGAACCGGCACCGGCCGTCGGTCGACGTGATGTTCCGCTCGGTGGCGCAGTGCGCCGGGCGCAACGCCGTGGGCGTCATCCTGACCGGGATGGGCGGCGACGGGGCGCAGGGCCTCCTCGAGATGCGCCAGGCGGGCGCCCGCACCATCGCGCAGGACGAGGCGAGCTGCGTGGTGTTCGGCATGCCCAAGGTCGCGATCGACCTCGGCGCCGCGGAGAAGGTCCTCCCGCTCGACGAGATGGCGGCCGAGATCCTGAGGATGGTGGAGAGCGCTGCCGCGTAGGCGCGTCCTTCGACTCCGCTGCGCTACGCTCGGGACGAACGGGCGCGATCAGCCGCGCGGCGCCTCGCCGGGCGGAAGCCCCGTCACCTTCGGCCGCGTCGCGAACGGCTTCACGCCGAGCGCGCGGTGGATCTCCTCGGGGAAGAAGATCGCCCCGTCCTTCATCACCATCCGCACCCGCCGGATGCGCGACATGTCCTTCAGCGGATCGCCGTCCACCAGCAGGAGGTCGGCGAGCTTTCCAGGCGCGATGGAGCCCCGCTCCTGATCGTGACCGAGGTGGCGCGCGCACTCGATCGTGGCGAGCTGGAGCACGCGCGCGTTCGGGATGCCCGCCGCCACGTAGGTCTCGAGCTCGCCGTGCAGCGCGAAGCCGCCCACGTCGTCCGTGCCCGGCAGGAGCCGGATGCCCTCGCGGTCGAGGAGCGCCAGCATGTCGAGGAGCTTCCGCCAGGAGGCCTCGTACGCCGCGTAGCCATCGGGCTTCACGTCGAGGAAGGCGGAGCGGCGGTAGCGCTGGACGCTCGCCGGGACGTGGTCGAGCCAGCCGGCGTCGGTGGGGGTGGTCTTCCCCGGTCGGCCGAGCAGGAGCTGCGCGAACGCGGTGATGGTCGGGTCGAGCGCGGTGTGGCGCTCCTTCATGAGCCGCACCACGCGCTGCACCCCGTCGCTGCGCAGGTCGAGCCTGCCGACGCGCTCGCCGAGCGCCGTGAAGCGGAACGGCGTGCGGGTGTCCTCCTTCTCGGTGATGACGAACCCGAGCATGAGCTGGTTCACGTGCGTGATCTCGTCGTAGCCGTCGAGGATCGCGCGCTCCGCGTTCATGAACGCCGGGACGTGC